>NZ_JBFBKY010000007.1:0-219156 GCF_040702335.1 Pseudarthrobacter sp. NPDC080039
CACCGCCATCGCCTCCATCCTCATGGTCATCGGCTGGTACGCCTGCCGCCACCGCATCCGCGAAATCGCCGAAACCCGCGAAGGCTTCACCGGAATGTCCCCGGTCGTCGCCAACGCTCCGGCGGACACCTTCAAGAAGTAACCGCCTTAAGCGTCCAACGGCGGCGCCTGGGTTCTGGGATTTCCAGAACCCAGGCGCCGCCGTCGGGGTTTAAACGGGCGGTTCCTTTCGGTTACTTCGCCGGTTTCACCACCATGGCCGAGCCGCCGCCGCGCCTGACGGGTTCCGCGGCAGCCAGGGTGCGTCCGTCCTCCAGGAACTCGATGGCGGTGGCTGCCCCGATCTCCGACGCGGACGTGAACGAGTCGCCGGAGGGGGTCAGCTTGTGGCCAAAGCGGGACGTCAGTGCCGCGCCGTACTTGTCGATGAAGGCAGGCTCAGCGGTGACACTCGCCGTGTTCCGCTGGGAGGCGCGGGGCGCCGCGATGGCGTCCGGGGTACTCATGCCCAGGTCAATGCGGTTGACGATGGTCTGCAGGACGGTGGTGATGATGGTGGAACCGCCCGGGGAGCCCAGCGCCAGGAAAGGCTTGCCGTCCTCCAGCAGGATGGTGGGTGACATGGAGGAACGCGGCCGCTTGCCAGGCTCAATCCGGTTGGGGTCCGTGGCGCTGTAGACCGCCGAGAAGTCCGTGAGCTCGTTATTGAGCAGGAAACCGCGGCCGGGAACAACCATGCCGGAACCGCCGGTCTGTTCAATGGTCAGCGTGTACTCCACCACGTTGCCCCACTTGTCGGAGACGGTCATGTTGGTGGTTGAAATGTTCTCCGTGTCCTTTTCATCGGCGAGCGCTGCCGGCTTGGCCGGGCAGCTGCCGTCGTAGTTGGCCACGTCCCCGGGCAGCACCGGCTTGGCTGCGGCGTGGTTCGGGTCCAGCTGGCAGGCCCGTTCCTTTCCGAAGATGGGATCGGTCAATTCTTTGGTGGGCACATTTACGAACGCCGGATCGCCCACGTACTTGCCACGGTCGGCGAAGGCCAGGGCGCTGGCTTCGAGGTAGTGGTGCAGCACGGCGGGCTGATCAGCCTTCAGGCCCGGGAGATCGAACACGTCCAGAATGTTAAGCGACTCCCCTACCGTGGTGCCGCCGCTGCTGGACGGAGCCATGCCGTACACGTCATACCCGCGGTAGTTCACGTGGGTGGGGTCCTGGTCCACAGCCTTGTAGTGGGCCAGGTCCTCGGCGGTCATGGAACCCACCGGGACCGGCAGCGTGGTGTCAGGGGACTTCGGCGGGCTCTGGACGGTCTTGGCGATCTCGTCGGCCAGCGGTCCGTTGTAGAACGCGTCCATGCCGTCGCGGGCCAGCATGCGGTAGGTGTCGGCGAGGTCGTGGTTCTTGAAGACCGAGCCCACCTCCGGCAGCTTGCCGCCCTGCAGGTACAGGTCCTTGGTGGAGGTAAATGCCTCGAACCGGGCCTGGTTGTCTTTGGTTTGGTTGCGGAAGGTATCGTCCACCACGAAGCCCCGGTCGGCCACTTTGATAGCCGGCTTCAGGGCGTCCCCGAGGCTCAGCGTTCCCCACCGCTTCAGGGCGCGTTCCCACGTGGCAGGGGTGCCGGGGACGCCCACGGAGACGCCGCTGGTGACGAGTTCCGGAGTGAACCTGTACGGCTTGTTGGTGGCGGGGTCTATGAAGGCATCCGGCTTGATCCCTGCCGGCGCCGTTTCCCGGCCGTCGATGGTGCTGACCTTCCCGGACTTTGCGTCGTAGTAGACAAAGTAGCCTCCACCGCCGATTCCGGCGCTGTACGGCTCAGTGACTCCCAGGGTTGCTGCCGCGGCGACGGCAGCGTCAACCGCGTTCCCACCCTTGCGGAGGACCTCGATGGCCGCCGCCGACGCTTCAGGATCGACGGTGCTGACCGCCCCGCCATACCCGGTGGCAGTGGGGTTTTTGTCGGTATGCCGGGGATCGGCTGACGCGGGGCTCATGGCTCCCGTGGTGACGCTCATCGCCAGCGCCGCAGTAACAGCTGCGAGCCGGCGTCCGAGATGTGGCATGGTGGCTCCTAGGTGGGGGTCGAGTGATGTGGGCCACGCTACTCTTCGGGTAGGACAGTCTCAACGACTCCGGGAAGGACTGGGACCATGGCAGGATCCAAACTGGCAGTTGTCGGCGCCGGCAGCGTAGGTACCTCGCTGGCCTACGCCGCGCTGATCCGCGGCTCGGCAGCCAATATCGCATTGTTCGATGTCAACGCGCCCAAAGCGGAGGCGGAAGCCCTGGACCTGGCGCACGGCAGCCAGTTCGCCGCGGCCTCGGCCGCTGTCAGCGGAGGCGGGGATATCGCGGTGACCGAGGGCGCCGACGTCGTGGTCATTACGGCGGGCGCCAAGCAGAACCCCGGCCAGAGCAGACTGGACCTGGCCGGCACCAATGTGCGGATCCTGGAGCAGCTGATGCCGCAACTTCTGGACCGTGCCCCTGACGCGGTCTACGTCCTGGTGACCAATCCCTGCGACGTCCTGACGGTGGCCGCCCAGCGCATTTCCGGCCTGCCCGCGGAACGGATCTTCTCCTCCGGCACGGTGCTGGACACCTCCCGGCTGCGCTGGCTCCTGGCCCGCCGTGCGGGGGTTTCAGTCACCAGCGTCCACGCCAGCATGGTTGGTGAACACGGCGACACGGAATTCCCCCTGTGGTCGGGGGCCACCATTGGTCCCGTACCCATCCGCGAGTGGACTGAAGGCGGGGAGCGGATCTTCACCTCCGAATATCTGGCCACCACCGCCCGGGAAGTGGTGCAGGCCGCCTACAAGGTCATCGCCGGGAAGGGCGCGACGAACTACGCCATCGGCCTGTCCGGCGCCAGGATCGTCGAGGCGTTGCTTCGGGACGATAATGCCGTCCTGCCCGTCTCCACCGTACTGTCCGGGCTTCACGGGATCTCCGGGGTGGCACTCTCCCTCCCCAGCGTGGTGGGCCGCGGGGGCGTGCACCGGGTCCTGGAAACACCCATGGACGACGGCGAGCTGGCGGCCCTGCGGCATTCCGCTGACACCCTGCGCAACACCATGGACGCCCTGGGCATTTGAGCGCGTGAGCCTGCGTAATGCAACGGCGCCGCAACCCTGCGCCGCAACGGTTCGCATAAGCTCACAACAGAAATGCACGCTGAACGGCTCAACGACGAACCAACAGGAGTAACGCATGACCAACTGGCGGATCAGGGATTTCCACTCGGCCGACCTGGACGGGATCCTGCACCTGTGGGAGACCCTGAAGGCCAACAACGTCGAACCCGTCTACGCCCTGTCCGAGGTCCTCGCATCCTGCGAGAAGGACCATGCCGTGGTGGCGGTACAGGGCGAACAGGTGGTGGGCGCCGCGGTGGGCCGCGCCGCGCATGACCAGGGCTGGATCGTGTTCCTGGCCACCCTGCCCGAGTACCGCGGCCGGGGCATCGGCACCTCGCTGCTGGCCGCCGTCGAAAACCGGATGGCCCCGCACGGGCTGAACAAGCTGTCGGCACTGATGCCGGAATCCGAGACCCGGGTGGAGGCCTTCCTGGGCCGCGGCTTCGCGCTGAAAAAGAACCTGCGCTACTTCGAACGCACCATTCCGGTCCAGCGCCAGGAACTCGGCGCCCTGGGCCAGCTCGGCGGCCGCGTCCTGGCCCGCGACCTGTGGGAAAACGTCGCCGGAATGCACCGGGAGAAGGAACTGCTGGAACGCCGCCTGGTCCTCCCCCTCGCGGAGGCGGACCTGGCTGATGAGTTCGGCGTGGTGCCGCCGCGCGCCGTCGTCCTCTTCGGTCCGCCCGGTACCGGCAAGACCACCTTCGCCAAGGCCATCGCCTCCCGCCTGGAGTGGCCATTCGTTGAAGTCTTCCCCTCCCGCCTGGCCGGCGACCCCCGGGGCCTGGCAGGTGCGCTGCGGGAGACCTTCCTGGAGATTGCTGAGCTGGAACATGCCGTGGTGTTCATCGACGAGGTGGAGGAGATCGCCTCACAGCGTGCCGGGGACCCGCCGTCGCCGCTGCAGGGCGTCACCAACGAGCTGCTCAAGATCATCCCGGCGTTCCGCGAGCAGCCGGGCCGGCTCCTGGTCTGCGCCACCAACTTCATCCGCGCCCTGGACTCGGCCTTCCTCCGGCACGGCCGGTTCGACTACGTCATCCCCATCGGCCTGCCGGACCGGCAGGCCCGCGCGGCCATGTGGCAGCGGTTCATCCCCGCCACCGTGGTGGACAGCGTGGACGTGGAGCTCCTGGTGGAACGGACCGAGGGCTTCTCCCCCGCTGACATCGAGTATGCCGCCCGCAGTGCCTCACAGCGCGCGCTGGAAAAGGCAGTGTACGACGACGGGGGGCTGGCCTCCGGAGGCGACGTTTCCGTCCGCGAGGCGGTGCGGAAGGGACCCTCCACCCAGGACTACCTCGACGCCATCGGTGACACCCGCACCACCGTGAGCCCCGAAGTGCAGGCGGATTTCCTGGAAGACATCGAGGCGCTGGGCCGGGTCTAATCCCCCGGCCCGGCGCCGTACCGGAGGTTTTCGTAGTCGGTGTCGTCCGCCTCGTCCAACTCTGCGTCGAATTCCTCCAGCAGCCAAGGGTTGACGCGGGCCAGGATCTTGCGGATCTCCTGCTCTTCGACGGCGGCGTAAAGTACCGGTCGGGCGTCCCGGTATTTGGTGACAGGCGGCTTGTCGGGCCACTTTTCGGCCAGCGCCTGGACGCGTTCGGGCAGTGAGTTGTGGGCATTGTCGGCGATCTTGACCAGGGCAGCATCATGGTCCCGGGCTATCTCACGAATCCCCGACAGGTAGTCATCGGGGTTGCTGTGCAGCCGGTTGGTGACCCGTTCAATGATGTCCACCGAGCGCTTTGGAACCCCCATGTCCAGCAACGCCTGCCGGGTCATGGGGGTGTCTTCGGCAATGTCGTGAAGGTAGCCGGCGATCCGGATGTCGTCGTCGAAATCCGCCAGCGCGTCCCCCACCGCCAACACGTGGTCTTTGTAAGGCCGCTTGAGCTTGTCCTTCTGGCGGTTGTGCGCCACCTCCGCCAGGACGCGGGCCGTCTCGGGCGTGAAACTGCTGGCGGCGCGGTGCTGCGGGGAATCTGGCATGCCTCCAGCCTACGGGGTGGAGCAAGTGCTAAGGGGCGGACCAGACCCACGGTTCCCGTGGCAGGCGGCTGGGATCGAACACTGCCAGGGCCCGTTCGAGTGGTCCGGGCGGGAGCCCCAGTGAGTCCAGAAGGCAGTCCCGCACAGCGCCGGAAGTAATACCCTCCGCTGCCAGGTCCGCGAGCGTCACTGCACCGTCGCGCTTGGCCAGCCTGGCGCCGTCGTGGTTCACCACCAACGGAACATGCGCATATTCCGGAACCGGAATACTTAGCCGCGACGCGAGATAGGCCTGGCGGGGGGTGGAGGGAAGCAGGTCGTCGCCGCGGACCACCTGATCGATGCCTTGTTCGGCATCGTCCACCACCACGGCGAGGTTGTAAGCGGTCACGCCGTCGTTCCGGCGCAGCACAAAGTCATCCACCGCTCCCGTGTATTCGCCGCGGAGGACGTCCCGCACGGTGTAGTCCGCCACGCCGGCGCGCAGGCGGATTGCGGCAGGGCGCATGGACCGCTTGTACTCCAGCTCCGCCGGGTCCAGGTCGCGGCATGTTCCGGGGTAGGCGCCCTGGGGCGAATGCGGGGCCGACGGCGCCTCCTGGATCTCGCGGCGCGTGCAGAAGCACTCGTAGGTCAGGCCCGCCTCCTCCAGGCGGCCAATCGCCTGGGCATATAGGCTTTCCCGGTCTGTCTGCCGGACGACGTCCCCGTCCCAGGTCACGCCCATTGCGGCCAAGTCGCGGAGCTGCACTGCCTCGGCTCCTGCCCGGGCGCGGTCCAGGTCCTCCATCCGTAACAGGAAACTGCGGCCCGTGGACCGGGCGAAGAGCCACGCAAGGATGGCCGTCCGCAGGTTGCCCACGTGCAGTTCGCCGGAAGGGCTGGGAGCAAAGCGGCCGGCGGAGGTCATACCCCCACCCTAGACGGCACAACACAAGAGCCCCTCAGCTACCGATGACTGCGGAAATCCGACCGTCGGTAGCTCAGGGGCTCTTGCCGTGTATGCAGAGTGAGCGTGGTGTGAACAAGCCTCAATCAGCGGCGGCCTCCTTGCGGGAAGCGGTGTCCAGGGTGCCGGGTGGTGTGCCGGGAATCTGTAGCCTGCGGGCAGCAGCGGTAACTTTTGCCCTTGTTGCCACTATTCCAGCAGGAACCCTACAGTTGGAGCAACAAGCGTCATCTATATTGGTCACTCTGACCAGTTCGCAGAGTTACAGCAGGCAGGAAGTGGTCAAACTGCAGGAACTGGATGCCACAGACAAGCGGATCCTCAGCGCCCTCGATGAGGATCCCCGCGTCCCGGTCATGGTCCTGGCGCAGCGGTTGGGGCTGGCACGCGGGACGGTCCAGTCGAGGCTGGAGCGGATGTCGGCATCCGGTGCCCTCCGGCCCAACAGCAGCAGGGTGCTCCCGGCGGCACTTGGCCGGGGGGTGGCGGCCGCCGTCAGCGCCGAGCTGGACCAGAGCCACCTCAACGAGGCCATCGCCGCCCTGCGCAAAATACCCGAGGTCCTGGAGTGCCATGCTCCTGCCGGCGACACGGACCTCCTCATCCGCGTGGTGGCCAAAAGCCCGGACGATCTCTACCGCGTATCCGAGGAAATACGGCTCTGCCCCGGCATTGTCCGGACGTCCACCAGCATGTTCCTCCGCGAGGTCATCCCCTACCGCACCACCGGGCTCCTCGGGGACCAGTAGGAGGAGCCTGGCTACACCGGCGGCCCGGCGTTGGATTTCAGGTTCTTCATAACCAGCGTTGAGGTCAGCCGCTCCACCCCGGGCAGGGATGTGAGCTCCGTGTCGTAAAAGCGCTGGTAGGCCGGCAGGTCTGCCGCGATGATCTTCAGCAGGTAGTCCGGTGAACCGAACAGCCGCTGGGCCTCAATGATGTTGGGATTCTCCGCCACCCGGTTCTCGAAGATCTCCATGGTGGATCTGTCCACCTGGCGCAGCGTGACAAACACGATCGCCTCGAACCCCAGGCCCACGGCAGCGGGGTCAACGTCTGCTTTATATCCGCGGATGACTCCGGACTGTTCCAGTTCCCGCAGCCTCCGGTGGCAGGGTGCCACGGTCAGTCCCACCTTCGCGGCGAGCGCAGTGGCCGTCATCCGGCCGTCCTCCTGAAGGTGGCGCAAGATAGTTCTGTCGATCGCGTCAATCACGCAATAAACCTATCGCCTCCGCTGCGGGTCCGGCGAAAAAAGGACAGCACTTTTGGGCGGATTCTCCCTATGGTTGCTCCTGAGAGCCCTTCGACAGGAGAACCCGATGAACCCCCAGCTGTTCCTGGCCTTCTTGGTGGTGGCTGCAGCCCTCGCCTGCACCCCGGGAGTGGACTGGGCCTACACCATCGCTGCGGGTCTTCGGCAACGCAGTTTCGTTCCCGCGGTTGCCGGCCTCTGCGGCGGGTATGTCCTCCACACGGTCCTTCTGGTGGCAGGGCTGGCAGCCGTACTGGCGGGGATGCCTGGCGTCCTCGGCTGGATCACCCTGGCGGGCGCGGGCTACCTGCTGTGGCTCGGGGTAGCCACCCTTCGCTCCTGGCGTGGCGCCAGCTTCAGCGCCGATGCCGGCGGAGGTTCCGGTACCCAGCTGCGCACGTTCCTGCAGGGCATGGGCACCAGCGGGATCAACCCCAAGGGCCTGCTTTTCTACGTGGCCCTCATTCCGCAGTTCATCAGTGCCGACGCCGCCCTGCCCGTGCCGGTGCAGTCGGGGTTGCTCGGCATGACGTTCGTTGCCTTGGTGGGCGTTGTTTACACGGTGGTGGCCCTGCTCTCGCGCACGCTTCTGCAGAGCCGCCCGGGTGCCGCCCGGGCTGTCACCCTGGCCAGTGGCATCATCATGGTGGCGCTGGGAGTGGTACTGCTCGGTGAGCAGCTGCTGCCGCTGCTGGCCAGCCGGTCCGTGGACCTGGTTGGCTAGTCGCCGCTGAGTTCCTTCCAGTCCTGCTCCCAGATCCGGCGCATTTCCTCGTCCTTGCGGATGGGGGCCGGAGCTTCCAGCTCCCGCTGCGGTTCGGGGTCCCCGCGCCGGCGTCCCCAGTCGCGCGGGTTCAGCGATCGGCGGCTTGATTCCAGGACCAGCAGCGCCCGGTCGGTCAGCGCGTCATTGCGAAGGGCAAGATGTGTCTTGCGGCGGCGCAGGACCTCGGCAATCGCCTGGTGCGCCGCATCCAGCCGGCCTTCCCGGCGCAGGGCGCGGGCACGGACAAGCAGCAGGGCAGCCGAGAGATCGTCCGCGTTCAGCAGCCCCTCCGTCCAGTCGATGACGGTTCGGCTGCGGCCGAGCGTGAGGGCCAGGGAACAGCGTGCAAGGGCCATGGGGAGCGACGGCGGCAGCCCGGTCAGCGCGTCGAGCGCCGCTTCCGTGCGGCCAGTCTCGCGCAGCGAGTGGGCCAGGGCCAGGAACACCGATTCCTCACTGAACAGCACGGGGATCTCCACCCGCTCGGCCAGTTCGATCCTGGTGACAATGCGGGTGAGGTAGGTGGAGGAGTAGCGGTTGGCTTCGTCGTCGTTCCTGGTGGTGAGCCCGCGCTGGAGGAGCTCGGACGCGCGCAGGTACCCGCCGTGCTTGTACACCAGCAGGCCGGCCATCAGGTAGCAGAGTCCGGCCCAGCCGGGGTAGGCGCGCGCAAGCGTGATGAGGCGTTCCGGCTCGCGGCTGGTGAAGACGGCCTCGTGGACGGCCCTGGCCGGCTTGGGCATCAGCCGTTTAAGCCGCGGCACCTCGCCGTCGATGGAGAGCAGTGCCGGGTTGCGTCCACCCAGGACCCCTGTCAGCAGGCCGCCCACTCCGCCGGCAAGGTCATGGACCGGGGTGCGGAGCTGGGCCCGCCCAAACGGGGTGAGGTCGCGGCTGTCCCAGTAGATCGGTGCAGTTTCCCCGGCGCTCATCTTTCCATGCTAACCGCGAAGAGGTAAGGGCCGGGCGGTGTGGTCAGCTCCCGGATGCAGTAATCCACACCCCGATGATCCAGGTGCTGGCAGCGAGGCAGGCCAGCGCGAATTCAGCGAGCATGCCCAGGCCTGTTGCCTTCAAGGCAGCCCAGCTGGACCGCGCCGCCGTCGGGAAGTTGCGGGTCCGGAGGAACTCACTGACCAGCAGGCCGGCAGCGAAGCCCGCGAAGAGGCCCACTACCGGGATGACGAACATGCCCACCACGCCGGCCGCGAGGGCCACCACAACGCTGCGGCTGGGAATGGCGTGCTGCTTGAGTTTCCTGCCCGTGAGGAGGGCACCGGCCGCCATCCCGGCGGCAACGAAGACCATGGCCACGGCGAAGATGACCCACCCCACCGTCCCGGCCCCGCCCCAGATGGCCCAGGCCAGCAGGCTCACGGCGATCAGGACGCTGCCGGGCAAAACCGGAATGATGATCCCGGCGACCCCCACCAGGATCGCCAGGCCGCACAGGATGGTCACCACGGTTTCGGAGCTCATGGACCCCAGTCTAGGGGGACGCTTTTAACGCCCGACGGCGGTGCCTCCTCTTCAAAAGGAGGCACCCCCGTCGTGGTTTCGGCAGGAAGAAGCCTTACTCCGCTTCCGCGGCTGCGGCGACGGCGGCGGTGACGGCGGGGGCCACACGCGGGTCCAGTGGGCTGGGGACGATGTAGTCGGCCGACAGGTCCTCGGCGGCAAGGTCCGCAATCGCACGGGCGGCCGCAAGCTTCATGGCCGGCGTGATGCGGCGGGCGCCGGCATCCAGGGCGCCCCGGAAGATGCCGGGGAACGCCAGCACGTTGTTGATCTGGTTGGGGAAATCGCTGCGGCCCGTGGCCACAACGGCTGCATACTTCACCGCCACCTCGGGCAGGACTTCGGGGTCCGGGTTGGAGAGGGCGAAGACGATGGCGTCCTCGTTCATCGAGGCCAGGTGGGCCTCGTCCAGCTTGGAGGAGGAGACACCGATGAAGACGTCGGCTCCCGCCAGCGCTTCGGCCGGTCCGCCGGTGACGCCCCGGGGGTTGCTGCGACCGGCAATGTCCGCCTTCTTGCTCCCGGGGCTGGCAGCCAGGTCTTCCCGGCCGGAGTTGATGACACCCCGGGAGTCCAGCAGCACGACGTCGCTGATGCCCGCGGCCAGCAGGATTTCGGCGACGGCGATGCCGGCGGCGCCTGCGCCGGACACCACTACTTTGAGGCCTTCCAGGCCGCGGCCGGTCACCTTGGCGGCGTTGGTCAGGGCGGCGAGGGCCACGACGGCGGTACCGTGCTGGTCGTCATGCATGACCGGGCAGTCCAGGGCTTCGATCAGCTTTTCCTCCAGCTCGAAGCAGCGCGGCGCGGAAATGTCTTCCAGGTTCACGGCGCCGAAGCTGGGGCGGAGGCGGACCAGGGTTTCCACGATCTCGTCCACGTCGGTGGTGTTGAGGACCAGCGGGATGGAGTCGAGGTCGCCGAAGGTCTTGAAGAGCGCGGACTTGCCTTCCATGACAGGCAGCGAGGCGCTGGCACCGATGTTGCCCAGGCCCAGGACGGCGGTCCCGTCGCTGACGACGACCACCAGGCGCTCGGCCCAGGTCAGGGTCCGCGCCAGTTCGGGCCGGGCGTGGATGGCACGGCTGACCTCGGCCACACCCGGGGTGTAGGCGATCGAAAGGTCCCGCTTGTTGGACAGCGGGACGGTGCTGGTCACGGACAGCTTGCCGCCCTGGTGGGCGCCGAAGATCTCGTCCTCGGTGAGGGCCGTGGCTGCTGAATTGTCGGTGGCGGTGATTGCGTCAATGGACACGTCATTGTCTCCTGGTGCTCGCCGTGGGCACACGGCACATGGGGCTGGAGCCCGGCCGGGCCCAAGCGGGGAAAGAAGTGCGACAGGAAACCCAGGGGTGGTGGGTCCATGGGAACGCCGGGGATGTTTCCGCCCTGCCGCTCCGGTGCCTCCATGGTAGGCAGGCGTGGAACGGCAGGGAGGAGCCTCTTGACACGGCATCGCAATGCCAAAACGATTAATCAGCCCTGTTAGTGGTCCACATCACGGGATTATGGCGTATTTAATCCGCTTTTGGTCTAGACCAGTTACGCGGACTTGCCTACTGTGAAGCCGGATTCAGCGGCGGGGGAGAGCCTGCCGCAGGCCTTTTTCAGGTCCTCCTCGGCTTCGAAGAGGGAAAGCCGCCGGTTGCGCACGGACTGGACCAGACCAGTGACTGTCAGGAGGAGGACCCGGGCGCCCACAGCGTCCCCGCAGGCTCCCGCCACGAGTTTTTCACTAAGTGCGTCTATCTCGCGCAGGAGTTCGGTGGTGTCCTTTTCGGGGACGTATACGCCCCGGCTGAGGCACTGCTCCACTGCGGGCTGCATGACGCGCATGTGGAAGATCTCCATCAGCAGGCCGGAGAGGGCACGGCCACGGAAGCGCGGCGAGGAACCGCGGGCACCGGACTGCAGCTCGTCCAGCTGCTGCCGGTACAGGGCGAGCATCAGGTGCGTGGGTGAGGGGAAGTAGCGGTAGAGCGTACCCAGCGGCACGTCGGCTTTCTCTGCGACCTGGGAAAGTTCCACGGCATCAAGTCCCGTGCGCGCAAACCCTGCAGCTGTCTCCAGGATCCGGGCGTAGCGGAGGCGCTGGCGTGGAGCGGAAGGCCGGGCGGCCATGGGCGGATGGTCTGAAAAAGTCTCGGGCATCAGCATTCCGGGGTTGTGTTTTAGCGGCTGCGGCCAGGAGCGCCCCCACTTCCGTACCGCCCTGCAGCCGCTTCAACTATACGGCACACCTCCGTGCCCTAATTCGTCAGCCAGCCTTACTATCGGTACTTCCGGGTCACCTGACGCCCTTGATTTTCACCACGAAGACGGCGCCGAGCAGCCCAATAACGGCAGCCGTGAGGAACAGCGTGCGGTAGCCGCCCCAATACGTCACGGCCACCAGCGCCAGGGTGGGAGCCACCACCTGGGGCAGCGAGTTGGCCACATTGATGACCCCCATGTCCCGGCCCCGGCTGACGGCGAACGGCAGGACCTGTGTCAGCAGCGCAAAGTCGACTGCCAGGTAGGCGCCAAAGCCGATGCCGAGCACTGCGGCTCCGGCGAGCGCGCCGGGCCACACGGGGAAGAAGGCCATGATGGCCCCGGCCATGGCGATAGTGGCGGACGACCCAATGACGAAAGGCTTCCGCCTGCCCGCCCGGTCGCTCCAGGGCCCGGCCACCACGGCAGTGATCATCACCATCGCCGCGTATATCCCGGTCAGGACCAGCACCCCGGCTGCGGGATCCTCATAGCCGATGACGTCGCGCAGGAAGAAGAGCAGGTACACGATGGTCAGTTGGTTGCCCACGTTGACCAGGAAGCGGGTAAGCCAGGCCCATGCGAAATCCTGGTGACGCACGGGGCTGATCCAGAAGCCCCTCAGGAACCCGGCAATCCGGAACCTGGCGTTGGCGTCCCCGGGCAAAGCCGGGTCGTTCCGGTGGAACAGGTACGGCAGCACGGACAGCAGCAGGGCGGCAGCGCACAGCCAGTAGCCCACCATGAAGTTTCCTGACACCACGGCGCCGAAAACGGCGCCGGTCAGGATGCCAAGGGTCTGGCCCATCGCCGCCAGTCCGCCCACTCCCCCGCGCTGGACCACGGGAACACGGTCCGGGACCGCGGCCGTGATGGCGGCATACGCGGCATTTGCTCCGAGCTGCACCAGGCACCAGAACAGCACCATCAGCGCCACGGCAGCCGAGAAAGACATGGCCAGCAGCGCCGCCGTTGCCAGCACGGCTCCGGCCAGCACCCACGGGGCACGGCGGCCAAAGCGCGAAGTGGTACGGTCCGAGAGCGCACCGAAGAGCGGATTGGCCACCAGGGAGACGGCAGCGCCGCACGCCGTCACCAGTGACAGGATTGCTTCCTTGCCCGGCGCGTCGATACTGATTGCCTGCTGGCCGATGAACACGTTGATGGGACCGAAGAACGCGGCATTGATACCCACGTTGACCAGCACCAGGCCCGTTACCCAGCGTGCGGTAACCTTTTCCACCGGCTCCGCGAGCGCCGCCGTGGCGCTTTTGCCTGCCGGAGCGCCGTGCGGCGGCGCGGGCGTGTTGGACAGACTCATTGGCGTAGCTCCCCTTGGTACGTCCGGTGGGCGGTGGGATCAGACTATCGTGGGCGTTGGCTGGGCCCGCGAACCTGCGCCGGCCCGCTTGCCCGCGAGCCAAGTCCAAGCATGGAGGAGAACCAGATGAGCGCACCTACACCGGCTGAAGGCACAGCGGTGAACACCGCGGACCTCTACGACGAGCGCGGCGACGGGCTGGCGTCCGTCTCACTGCAGTTCCAGTCGCTGGGCGGACGCTCACACTTCAGCGGTCCCGTCCGGACCATCCGCTGTTTCCAGGACAACGCCCTGGTGAAGTCCACCCTGGGCTCGCCCGGCAATGGCGCGGTGCTGGTGGTGGACGGTGGCGGCTCGCTGGGCACCGCCCTGATGGGGGACATGATCGCCGAAAGCGCCGTGGCCAACGGGTGGGCCGGCGTCGTCATTAATGGCGCCATCCGGGACCGGGTGGCCATCGCCCGGCTGGACCTTGGCGTCAAGGCCCTGGGCAGCAATCCGCGGAAGAGCCTGAAAACCGGCGCCGGCGAGGTGGACGTGGACCTGGTGATCGACGGCGTGACCTTCCGCCCCGGAGCCACCATCTGGTGCGATCCGGACGGCATCCTCGTGGAACCGTAGGAGGAATTTTGGCGGCCAGGGAATAGAAAGAACAGCTAAGATAGTTACTGAAAGCAACTATCGCTGCTTAAGTCCCTTTCTTCCCTTGGAGCACCCATGTCCAAAGCCACTGCCGCGCCCGGCGCCGGAGAAGTCCTGACGCGCCGCCAGATCGTCACAGTGATGGTGGGCCTGATGCTGGGCATGTTCCTGGCATCCCTTGACCAGACCATCGTCTCCACGTCCATCTACACCATTGCCAACGACCTGGACGGGCTCTCCCTGCAGGCCTGGGCCACCACCGCCTACCTGATTACGTCCACCGTCAGCACGCCGCTGTACGGCAAGCTGAGCGACATCTTCGGACGCCGCCCGCTGTACCTGACCGCCATCGCCGTGTTCCTGGTGGGCTCGCTCTACGCCGGGTCGGTCCATTCGATGACCGAACTGGCCATAGCCCGCGGCATCCAGGGCCTGGGCGCCGGCGGCCTGCTGGCACTGGCGCTGACCATCATCGGCGACATCGTCTCGCTCAAGGACCGCGCAAAGTTCCAGGGCTACTTCATGTCCGTCTTCGGGATCTCCTCGGTCCTGGGTCCGGTGGTGGGCGGCGCCTTTGCCGGTTCAGCCAACATCCTGGGCTTCGACGGCTGGCGCTGGGTGTTCTTCATCAACATCCCCATCGGCCTCGCCGCCCTGACGGTGGTGTTCCTGTTCCTGCACCTGCCTGCAAAGCACCTGAAACAGAAGATCGACTACTGGGGCGCCGCCGCCATCACCGTGGCCATCGTGCCGCTCCTCCTGGTCGCTGAGCAGGGCCGCACCTGGGGCTGGACCTCCACCAACTCCTTCCTCTGCTACGGGCTGGGCGCCGTGGGCATTGCCTGGTTCCTGCTGGCCGAAAAGCGGGCCGGCGACTACGCCCTGATCCCGCTGCGGCTCTTCCACAACGTGACGTTCGGGCTCTCCTCGCTGCTGAACTTCATCATCGGCATCGGCATGTTCGGCGCCATCGCCATGCTCCCCATGTACCTGCAGCTGGTGAAGGGCCTCACGCCCACCGAGGCCGGCCTGATGATGATCACCTTCACCGTGGGCATCCTGTTCGGGTCCATCACGGCAGGCCGCACCATCTCGGCGTCCGGCACGTTCCGCATCTTCCCCATCATGGGCACAGGCATCCTGACCGCCGCCGCCCTGGTGATGGGTTTCTCCCTCGGGGTGGACACCGGCCTCTGGGTGCCGGGCCTGATCGCCGTGTTCTTCGGCGTGGGCCTGGGCTTCTGCATGCAGCCCCTCACCCTGGCCATGCAGACCTCGGTTCCGCCGCGGGACATGGGCGTGGGAACGTCGTCCGCGGCGTTCTTCCGCTCCATGGGCGGCGCGGTGGGAACCGCCGTCTTCATCTCCATGCTGTTCAGCCTGGCCGCTGACAGGATTGCCGAGGGCATGAAGACCGCCACCACCGATCCGGCCTACCTTGCAGTCCTGAAGGACCCGGCAGTCGCATCGGACCCGGCCAACGCCAAGCTGTACGACTTCTTCAAGAACGGCGCGTCCAACGATTCGCTGAACGACACCAGCTGGCTGCACACCGCCAACAGCACCCTGACCAGGCCCATCACCGAGGGCTTCGCCACCTCCATCGACACGGTGATGCTGACCGCCGCGGCCCTGACCGGCCTGGCGTTCCTCATCAGCTTCGCCTTGCCCCGGAAGAAGCTGACCGACCAGAAAGCATCCCCGCAGGACGAGGACAACATGCAGATTCCGGCCCACTAGGCCGGAAGGGCAGGGAACGGACGACGACGGCGGCACGGCCCGCCGTCGTCGTCCTGCTTTAAGGAGGACAAGAGGCGCCAAGTGGAACATGGGCCGGTGACGTGCCACACTGTTTAGCGCGTGTGCGCCGGCCCCTCTGGCCGGTACCGCAGCCGACGACGTCCGCACCGCATCCATAGAACCCAAACCCAGGGAGAACCATGCCCACTGCACAGGAGCAGACCACCACCGGGATACCGCGGCGGGTGATCTGGCTGGCGCTCGCGGGGGCGGTGGGCGGATTCCTCTTCGGCTTTGACTCGTCCGTGGTCAACGGCGCCGTGGACGCCATGAAGGAAGAATTCGCGCTGTCCGAGGCCGTCACCGGCTTCGCCGTCGCCATCGCCCTGCTGGGCTGTGCCGCCGGAGCCTTCCTGGCAGGCAAGGTGGCCGACCGGTATGGACGCATCCCGGCCATGAAGCTGGGCGCCCTGCTGTTCCTGGTCAGCGCCATCGGTACGGGATTCGCGTTCGGCGTGTGGGACCTGGTGTTCTGGCGCCTGGTAGGCGGACTGGGCATCGGCCTGGCCTCCGTGATCGCGCCCGCATACATCTCCGAGATTTCGCCGCGCAAGGTCCGCGGCCGCCTCGCGTCGCTGCAGCAGCTGGCCATCACCACCGGTATCTTTGCCGCCCTGCTCTCGGACGCGCTCTTTGCCACCAGTGCAGGCGGCGCGGACCAGTCGTTCTGGCTGGGCATCGAGTCGTGGCGCTGGATGTTCCTGGCCGCTGCCGTACCGGCCGTCGTCTACGGCTGGGTCGCCTTCACCCTGCCCGAGTCCCCGCGGTTCCTGGTCTTCCAGGGCAAGGAGGACGAGGCCCGGAAGATCTTCGCCTCCATCGCCCCCGGGGAGGACACCGACCGGCATATCCGTGACATCCGGGAGGCCATCGAGGAAGACAAGCTGGCGGGCCAAAAAGGGTCCCTCCGCGGTAAGACGTTCGGCCTGCAGGCAGTGGTCTGGGTGGGCATCATCCTGTCCGTGCTGCAGCAGTTCGTGGGCATCAACGTGATCTTCTACTACTCCACCACGCTGTGGAAGGCCGTGGGCTTCCAGGAAAAGGACTCCCTGGCCATCTCGGTGGCCACCTCCATCACCAACATCCTGGTAACCCTGGTGGCCATCGCTTTGGTGGACCGCGTGGGGCGCCGCCCCATCCTCCTGACCGGCTCCGTGGGCATGGCCGTGTCCCTCGGCGCCATGGCGCTGGCGTTCTCTTCGGCAAAGGGCAGCGGCGAAGACATCACCCTGCCCGGCGCCTGGGGACCCGTCGCGCTGGTGGCCGCCAACGTCTTCGTGGTCAGCTTCGGCGCGTCATGGGGGCCGCTGGTGTGGGTGCTCCTCGGCGAGATCTTCCCCTCCAAGATCCGTGCCCGTGCGCTCGGCCTGGCGGCTGCGGCACAGTGGGTGGCCAACTTCGTGATCACCCTCAGCTTCCCGGTGATGGCCGCGGTTTCGCTGCCGCTGACCTACGCCATGTATGCCCTGTTCGCCGCGGCGTCCTTCTTCTTTGTCATGTTCAAGGTGCCGGAGACCAACGGCATGTCCCTGGAACAGGCCGACACCCTGTTCGTACCCAAGGGGTCCGCCAAGGCCTAGGAACGCCCCATCACGTTCCGCGGTTTATCCCCCGACGCTCCATCAGCTCCCGCGGTTAAACAGCAAACCCTCCATCACATGTCGTGATGGAGGGTTTGCTGTTTCCTGCGGGGGGAACGGCGGTTAGACGACGTGCGGTTCGTGCGAGGACAGGTAGGCGCGGCCGCCAAACGCGATTGCGATGGCCACCACCATGGCCACGGCCCCGGCGAAGAACGGTACCTGCGGGCCAAAGTGCTCGCCCAGCTGCGCGGCCGCGAACGGGGCCAGGGCGCCGCCCATCCAGCGGACAAAGTTGTAGCCGGAGGATGCCACGGGGCGGGGTGAGTCAGAGACGCCCATGGCCAGCTCGGTATAGATGGTGTTGTTGACTCCCAGCAGGGCGCCGGCAACAATCACCAGGACGACGACGGCAGGAACGGAGTGCCCGGCCGCCAGTCCCAGCCCGGCCAGGTCCAGCATGAGCAGGAACAGCGTGCCCGTGAGTACCTTGACGGCGCCGAAGCGGGCCTGCAGCGGGGGTGCCACGAAGACGGAGAATACGGCCACGGCCACCCCCCAGCCGAAGAAGACGCCGCCAATGCCGTAGGCATTCATGCCCAGGATGAACGGCGTGAAGGCCAGGATGGTGAAGAAGCCGTAGTTGTAGAACAGGCCGCTTGCCGCCGTCGTCCGCAGGCCCTTGTGCCCGAGTGCCAGCAGGGGGTCGCGCAGGCGGACCTTGCGCTCGGGCAGCGGGGTCTTGGGCAGCAGGGCGATCAGGGCGATGAAGGCGGCAGCCATCAGCACGGCGGTGCCGAAGAACGGGGCGCGCCACTGCCAGCCGCCAAGGAGGGCGCCGAGCAGCGGGCCGAGGGAAATGCCCAGGCCCAGGGCGGCTTCGTACAGGATGATGGCCGTTCCGGCGCCGCCGCTGGCCACGCCCACGATCACGGCGAGGGCGGTGGCCACGAACAGGGCATTGCCCAGCCCCCAGCCGGCACGGAAGCCCACCAGCTCCCCGACGCTTCCGGACAGGCCGGACAGCGAGGAGAAGACGACGATCACGGCCAGGCCGATCAGCAGTGTCTTCTTACCGCCGATCCGGGAGGAAACGAAGCCCGTGATCAGCATGGCCAGCGCGGTGACCATGAAGTAGCTGGTGAAGAGCAGGGAGACCTGGCTTTGCGTTGCCTCGAGGTTGGTGGCGATGGCGGGGAGGATGGGATCCACCAGGCCGATGCCCATGAAGGCGAACACTGCGGCGAGGGCGGTGGCCCACACCGCCTTGGGCTGCTTCAGGAACGAGGCCTTTTCAGCCTGCAGGGTGTTTTCTGGTGCTTGCAGGGTTTCTGCGAGCTGGCCGTCCATGGAGGGTACTCCTAAGTTCGAGGCTGGTTTGGTACTGATCAGTTCAGTTCTGGATGAATGCATTGATCTTGTCGATGACCGGCAGGGCGTCCGCCAGGGCTTTGCGGTCCTGGTCGGTGAGGGTGCCGAGGATCTCGGCCATCACCTGGTTGCGGCGCTTGTTCGCGGAGTCGACGGCGGCACGGCCTTCGTCAGTCAGGATCACCCGGACAGCGCGGGAGTCGGTTGGGTCCGGCTCCCGCCGGGCAAGGCCGGCGCGTTCAAGCTTGATGATCTGCTCCGTAGCGCTGGGTACACGCACGCCGAGGTTCCGGGCAATCTCGCCGACGCGCTGGCCTTCTCCCATCAACATCTTGAGGGTGCTGAGCTGGGCGGCGCTGAGTTCACCGTCGGCGTCCAGGCGCCGAACGAGGTAAACACCGTGTCGGAGGGCTTCGCGGAACCCGCTGGCGAGTTCCTGCAGTTGGACATCGTTCGTATTCATCATTAGGTAGCCTAACAGTTAGGGTGCCTAACGGTCAAGGGTTAAAGCTTCAGCTTCATGCCCACATGGCTTCCTTCGAACCCGAGCTGCCCGTAGAACCGTTGGGCCGCTGAACGGCTCGCATGGGTGGTCAGCTGCATCAGGCTGCAGCCGCGCCTCCTTGACTCCCCGATTGCCCACCCCACCATGAGCTTCCCCACGCCCTGGCCGCGAAGTGCTGCCGCTACCCGGACGCCCTCAAGCTGCGAGCGCCAGGCTCCCTGCCTGGAGATGCCGGGGAGGAAGCTCAGCTGGAAGGTGGCAACCACCGGGCCGCCCGGTTCGCCTGGCGGCACCAGCCCGCCCACCAGCAGCAGGTGGTTGGGATCGGCCTCGATCGCCTCGAAAGCGCGCAGGTACGGCTCCATGTCCTCGGCAATTTCGCGGCCTGCGCCCAGGGCATCGTCTGCCAGCAGCCGCACCATGGCAGGCAGGTCGTCGCGGGTGGCATGGCGCAGGCGGAACGTGCCGCCTTCAACCTCGGCGGTGAACACGACAGGAGCGGCATCGTCAGTAGGGATCACCCGCCCAGCTTGGCACAGGAAAAGAACGACGCCGGCACTCGCGGAAGTGCCGGCGTCGTCCTGATGCGGCGTTGCCGGAATTCCTGCAGGATCTGATGGAGCGTGGCGTCAGGGGGTGCAGGAAGTGATGGCGCGTGGCAGGGGGTGGCTCAGGCGGGGGTGCCGGCCATTTCCGCCTGCCGTTCCTCCACCAAGGTGGCAACGGCGTTGAACAGCGGGTGCCCGGGCTCGAGGCCGGTGATCCTGGCCGTGGCGTCAGCGGGGTTCTCGGACCCCAGGATGGCCGCGAGCTCGGTGGCCTCGGCATCGGCGGGATCGTTGAACCGAAGGGCGGACGCAATGGCACCCAGCAGGGCCTCCGGCACCACGCCGCGTTCGGCGAGTTCCGCGGCCGGGCCGATGAAGCGCTCGTGCCGGCCCAGCTTCCGGAGAGGAGCCCGGCCCACCCTGTTCACGGTGTCCGGCAGGTACGGGTTCGTGAACCTGGCCAGGATCTTCCGGACGTAGGCCTCCTGCTCATCGTTGCTGAACTCGTGCTTGGCCACCAGGAGCTGCTTGGTCTCCTCCAGCACTGCGCGCACATCCTCGGCCACGTCCTGGTCCGCCATGGCCTCGGAGATTTTCTCCAGGCCTGCTTCGAACCCGAAGTACGCCGCCGAGGCGTGCCCGGTGTTGACCGTGAACAGCTTCCGTTCGATGTACGGCGAGAGGTCGTCCACGAAGGTGGCTCCGGGGATTACCGGGGCGGCATCACCAAAGGCGGTCCGGTCGATGACCCACTCGTAGAAGGTTTCCACGGTAACGTCCAGGCCCTGCCCCGCCTCCTGGTTGGGCACGATCCGGTCCACGGCGGTGTTGGCGAAAACCGCCTTCCCATCCAGCACAGCGGCGGTGACCCCCGGCTGGGAGGCCACCTCCTTTGCCAGGATGTCCGTGGCGTTGATCGCGTTCTCGCAGGCCATCACCTGCAGGGGCGCCATGCCGGGCTCCCTGGCAACGATGCCCTTGGCGATCACGGGCGCCACGAACTTCAGGATGTGCGGCCCCACGGCGGTGGTGACGATGTCCGCCGTCGCAATTTCCTGGACCAGCTCCGCTTCCTGGGCGTTGGAGTTCAGGGCCCGGAAGTTGTCCACCGTGCGCACCGCGGGGTTCTCGCCCACCTCATGCACGGCGTAGCTGTCCGCTTCCTTGAGCCGGTTGATGAGTTCCTCGGCGACGTCCGCGAACACCACCTCGTAGCCTGCGTCGTGCAGGAGCAGGCCCACGAAGCCGCGGCCGATGTTGCCGGCACCAAAATGTACTGCCTTCACTACGCGTTGACCTTTCCGAAGAGCTCAAGGACTTCGTCCTCGGACGTGGCAGCCTCAAGCCGTGCCACCTGCTCCTTGTTCGTGAAGACCTTGGCGATGGAGGACAGGATGTGCAGGTGTTCGTTGTTGATGCCTGCGACACCCACCACGAACTTAACTTCCTTGCCGTTCCAGTCGATGCCTTCGGGGTAGCGGATGACGGACACTGCCGACTTGCGGATATGGTCCTTGGCGGCGTTGGTGCCGTGCGGGATGGCAAGGAAGCTGCCCATGTAGGTGGACACCGATTCCTCGCGTTCGTGCATGGCGGCGATGTAGCCTTCGTCCACGGCGCCACGGGCCAGCAGCAGCCTGCCCGCCTCGTCAATTGCGGCGTCGCGGGTGGTGGCGGAACCGGTCAGGATTACGCTTTCGCGCGCCAGGATCTCCGGGGAGCCTGCCGGTGCCGCGGCAGCGGCTGCGGGCTGGGCGTCCAGCGGCGCGTTGGCGGCGTGCGCGCCGTGGGTGGCACCGGCGTCGCCTGCTTCGCCCTCGGTGTTGCTCTCCCGGACCAGCTCTACGATCTCGTCATAGCGTGGGCTATTCATGAAGTTGTCCACGGAGTAGTGGACGGCACTGGAGGTGACCGGCTTGGCGCGTTCGGTCAGGTCCTGGTGGGTGACCACAACGTCGTAGGTGTCGCTGAGGTTGGCGATGGAGGCGTTGGTGACCTTGACGTCCGGGAACCCGGCCGCCTTGATCTTGTTCCGCAGCACCGAGGCGCCCATGGCGCTGGAGCCCATGCCGGCGTCGCAAGCGAAGACGATGTTCCGCACCGGGCCGGCGAGGACGCCCACTCCGCCGCGGCCGGCGGCAGCGGCGCCTGCGGCGGTCCCTGCACCGGCACCGGTGAGCGTGGAAGCAACGGAGCTCTTCTTGCCCTTCATTGCCTCCATGCGGGAAGTGGCGTCGCCGAGGTCCGCCTCGTCACTGTGCTTGGTGGTCCGCAGGATCACCGAGGAGACCAGGAAGGACACCGTCGCGGCGAGCACCACCGACAGGATCACGCCGAAGTAACTGTCGCGGGAGGTCTGCGCCAGCACGGCGAAGATGGAACCAGGCGCGGCCGGTGCCACGAGGCCCGAGTTGGTGATGGCCAGGGTGGCGATGCCGGTCATGCCGCCGGCGATCGTGCCCAGGATCAGCAGCGGGCGCATCAGGACGTACGGGAAGTAGATCTCGTGGATGCCGCCGAAGAACTGGATGATGGCCGCGCCGGGCGCCGATGCCTTGGCAGCGCCGCGGCCGAAGAACGTGTAAGCGAGCAGCAGGCCCAGGCCGGGGCCGGGGTTGGCCTCCAGCAGGAACAGGATGGACTTGCCCTGCTCCAGGGACTGCTGCACGCCCAGCGGGGTGAGCACGCCGTGGTTGATGGCGTTGTTGAGGAACAGGACCTTGGCGGGTTCGATGAAGATGCTGGTCAGCGGCAGCAGGCCGTTGTGGACCAGGAACTGCACGAAGTTTCCCGCGGCCGTACTGAAGGCGGTAACCAGGGGCGATATGCCGTAGAAGCCCAGCAATGCCAGGAGCGCACCCCAGATGCCTGCGGAGAAGTTGTTGACCAGCATTTCGAAGCCGGGGCGGATCTTGCCGTCCCAGATCATATCGATCTTCTTCATGGTCCAGCCGCCCAGGGGGCCCATGATCATGGCGCCGATGAACATCGGGATGCCGGCGCCCACGATCACGCCCATGGTGCCGATGGCACCGACCACGCCGCCGCGGACGTCGTAGACCATCTTGCCGCCGGTGTAACCGATGAGCAGCGGCAGGAGGTAGGTGATCATGGGGCCTACCAGGCCAATATTGGGCTTCCCATCAGTCTCGCCGAAACCACCGAGCTGCGGAACGGGCAGCCAGCCCTTCTCGATGAAGAGGGCGGTGATGATGCCCCAGGCGATGAACGCGCCAATGTTGGGCATGATCATGCCGGACAGGAATGTCCCGAACTTTTGGACGTGCACGCGCGCGCTGGTGCGGGGTTTTGCAACTGTCTCTGTTGCCATGTGATTTCCTAACCGTCATTCCTGCTGCTCCGCAGGATTGGTCCGATGATTACGACGACGTACTGCTGGGTATTGCGGGTTGTGGGGCTAACCGGCCGGGCTGGTGGAGATCCGGTGCAGCCATTCGAGGAAAAGCTTGAGTTCCGAGCTGGAAAGCTGGTCAGAGTGCGAGGCCTGAAGTGCGGCGTTCAGGGCGATCGCTGCCACCACCACCGAGGACTTCCCGGTGCCGCCCGTGGCCGGGCCGCTGGCGGGCTCGGCGGACACTGCGAAGATCATGGCGTCCCGGGTCATGGTGGACAGTTCAAGGTTGCGTTCGGTGGCGGGCTCCGCAATCAGCATCAGCGTCACGCCCACGTTGGCCGCCAGGATGGACCTGGCCGCCTCCCTGGGCTGGACGTTGAGCTGGCCCGCCGCCGCTGCCTTGTTCAGCATCTCCTCCATCAGCGCCTCGGCGTCAGCCACGATGGCCGGCCGGCTTTCCGGGCGGATGTTGCCGAACATCACCAAGTACAACTCGGGCTGGTTCAGGCCGAACTGGACGTGGTTGTCCCACATTCTCCGGATGTCCTCAAGAGGCTGTCCGGAGGGGGCGAAGTCCCTTTCGCCCGCGACATATTCTTCAAACCCTGCGGCGACGACGGCGTCGAACAGACCTTCCTTGTCACCGAAGTGGTGGTACAGCGTAGGAGCCGACACCCCTGCCAGCTGGGTGATCTGGCGGGTGGAGACCGGAGCCCCCGCGGAATTTGCCAGCAGTTCCGCGGCAGCACGGAGCAGCCGCATTTTGGGGGGAAGCTGGCCATCCAAACTCATAACCGCTACCCTAGCACCTATAGCGTTGCTATATGAACTGAATCACATACAATTTTTTCAGGCACGTTTCCTGCCCCTGGACGTAGCAGTCCTCCGGCGGACCCGGCACGGCGCCGGAGAACTTGGCGGGCCTGTCTACCGGCAGAGAATGAGGACCTTCAGTGCAGAACTTCCCAGGAGTAGGCGTCAGCCCCGGCCGTATCATCGGCACCATCCGGCAGATGCCCAAACCCATCAGTGAGCCTCCCGCCGGTGAACAGCTGGCACCGGACACCACTGCCGAGGAAGCCACTGCAGCACTGAAAGCGGCCTCCCAGGCCGTCCATGACGAACTGAAGGAGCGCGCCGCGCACGCCGTAGGCGATGGCAAGGCGGTACTGGAAGCCACGGCACTCATGGCCAAGGACACCATGCTGATCAAGGGCGCGGCCAAGCTGGTGGCCCGGGGCACCTCCGCCGAACGGGCCATTTGGGAATCCGGCTCCTCCGTGTCCGAAATGCTGCACAACCTGGGCGGTTACATGGCCGAGCGCGCCACCGACGTCCTGGACGTCCGCGCACGCATCGTGGCCGAGCTGCGGGGCGTGCCCGCACCCGGCATTCCCGCCTCCAGCACCCCGTTCGTCCTGGTGGCGGAGGACCTTGCCCCTGCCGACACCGCCACGCTTGATCCCAACAAGGTGCTGGCACTGGTTACCGCGGGCGGCGGCCCCCAGTCGCACACCGCCATCATCGCCCGCTCCCTGGGCCTGCCGGCCGTGGTTGCTGCCGTGGGCGTCGACGAACTGCCGGACGGCACCGAGGTGTACGTGGACGGCGCGGCCGGCCTCATCACCGCCGAGCCCGATGAATCCCTCCGCGCGACGGCGGAGGCATGGGCTGCCACGGCGTCGCTGCTGGCTGAGTTCACCGGCACGGGCACGACGGCGGACGGCCACGAAGTGCCGTTGCTCGCCAACGTGGGCGGCGGCAAGGACGCAGAAGCGGCCGCGAAGCTGGGCGCCCAGGGTGTGGGCCTGTTCCGCACGGAGTTCTGCTTCCTGGAACGGGACACCGAACCGTCCGTTGAGGAACAGGCGGCCGCCTACAAGAGCGTCTTCGATGCCTTCCCGGGCAAGAAGGTGGTCCTGCGCACCCTGGACGCGGGCGCCGACAAGCCGCTGCCCTTCCTCACCGACTCCACGGAGCCCAACCCGGCCCTCGGCGTCCGCGGCTACCGCACCGACTTCACCACCCCCGGCGTCCTGGACCGGCAGCTCGAAGCCATTGCACTGGCGCAGCAGCAGTCCCAAGCCGACGTCTGGGTCATGGCCCCCATGATCTCCACAGCGGAGGAAGCCTCCCGCTTCGCCTCCATGTGCGCAGACGCCGGGATCAAGACCCCCGGCGTGATGGTTGAAGTCCCCTCGGCTGCCCTGACCGCCGAGTCCATACTCCGCGAAGTCGCCTTCGCCAGCCTGGGCACCAATGACCTCACCCAGTACGCCATGGCCGCGGACCGCCAGCTCGGCCCGCTGGCCAACCTGAACACCCCGTGGCAGCCCGCGGTCCTGCGCCTCGTGGGGCTGACGGTGGAGGGGTCCCGGGCGGAAGGCCACAACAAGCCCGTTGGCGTCTGTGGTGAGGCTGCCGCGGACCCGGCCCTCGCCGTCGTCCTCACCGGCCTTGGCGTCAGCACCCTCTCCATGACGGCGCGTTCGCTCGCCGCTGTGGCAGCGGTCCTGAAGACAGTCACCCTGTCCGAAGCCCAGGAACTGGCCAAGCTGGCCCTGTCCGCACCGAGCGCCACCGAAGCCCGCGCGTGGGTGCGGGAGAAGCTGCCCGTACTCGAGGAGCTGGGCCTCTAACCCCGCCGCCGGCCGCACGCGGGATAGGCTACGTCCATGGCACTGATAGCCCCCCGCGTCACGGCCGGCCTCCCTGCCGGTGAGGCCCGCAGCCTTGCGCGCTCCCTCGAGGACAGCAATGACATCACCGTCTTCGTGGACGGCACCGTCCACCGCCTGCCCGGGCAGGCCCGGGACGCTGTCGTGGATCTGCTCGCCAGGCTCAGCCGCGGCGAAACTGTGACGGTCAGCAGTGTGGAGGAGATGCTCACCACCTCACGGGCAGCCGAACTCGCGGGCATTTCGCACACCTACCTGCGGAACATGACGGACCGCGGCGAGATTCCCGTGGAGTACCGGGGGTCGCACCGCCGGATCCGGACAGCCGACATCATGGCGTGGCTGGAGCAACAGAAGGCCGCCGCCCAAAAACACGCGGACCAAAAGCGCAAACACGAGAAGGCTGCCGCGGACCCCGCCGGCGCAGGTAAATAGTGCTGCCCCGATTGTTCCGCGTGCGGGGCCGGAAGGACCCGCGGCTTCAGGCAACCGAGGTGGAAGCAAACGGACTCAGGGGCCGCATCCTCTGGGCCGGCGGAACTCCCGCCCCGGCACCGGACGCCGCCGGCTCCGCAGCACCCGCCTACATCCTCATCCACGGCATCGGCGTTTCCCACCGCTACCTCCGGCGGCTCCACCACGAACTCGCCGCCGTCGCCCCCACCTATTCCCTGGATTTGCCGGGCTTTGCCGGCACGCCAAAACCCGGGCGGCAGCTGTCCGTGGCGGACTATGGCGCCTTCATCGCCCAGGCGCTGAAAGCGAACGGCATCAGGTCGTACATCCTGGTGGGCCACTCCATGGGCGCACAGTTCGCCATCGAGACGGCCCTCTACGCCCCCGGGCAGGCGCAGCGGCTGGTCCTGATGGGTCCGGTCGTGGACGCGCGGCACCGTAGTATCCGGCGGCAGGGCCTGGCGCTGTTCCTGGACGCGCTCCTCCGGGAAAGTGCCTCCTCCAACTGGCTCGTCTTCTCGGACTACTTCCGCTGCGGCCCGCGCTGGTACTTCACTATGTTGCCCGTGATGTTGGCCTACCCCACGGAGTCGAGGCTGGCAGGGATCAACGTTCCCGTGCTGGTCCTGCGCGGCAACCATGACCAGGTGGCCGGTGCCGACTGGTCGCTCCGGCTTTCGCAGGTGGTGCCGCAGGGCAGCTTCGTTGAAATTGCCCGGGCAGGACACGTGGCCCAGCACCTGCGCCCGCGCGAAGTGGCAGCCGCGATCAGGTCCTTTGCCGGTTCACCGGATGGAGCGGCCGCCGGGTAGCTCTGGTCCCGGGCCTTGATTTCCTCAGATGCGCGGCCGCGACGCCCACCGGCGCATCTTGAGTGCGGCGTGCAGTTCCAGCCGGGGCAGGCCCTTCAACGGGTCCACCCCCAGCAGCTGCCGGATCCGGCCCAGCCTGTTGTAAATGCTGCTGCGGTGCAGGTGGAGCCTGGTGGCCACGTCCTGGACGGAACCGTCGTTGTCATAGAGCAGCTCAAGGACAGGGATGAGCTCGCCGTTGCGGTCATGGTCCTCCAGCATCCGGAAGTACACGGAGCCCGAGTCAGCCCAGGCGCCCACCCCTCCCCCGGCCGAGGCCAGGAGCTGGTACACGCCGGTGGACCGGCAGTCCACCAGCTCGCCAAGCTGGGAATCCACCGCCGCCGCCTGGGCTGCCACCCGGGACTGCCGGTACGCCTCCGAGAGCTGGCGGGTTTTGGCAAAGCCCTCGCTGATGCCCAGGATGATCCGGTGCACCGGGCGGCCGGAACGCTTGGCCAGCTCAAGCTGGTAGTGGACCAAAAGCTGGGCGTGGTTGGCCCGGCCCGTGGTCTCGCGGAACAACACCACGGAGTGCGTTTCCGTTCCGGCACTGAAGAGCGCGGCATCCATTCCCACCGTTGCCTGCAGGGCGGTGGACCGATGGATCAGGGTGGACGCGATGGGGTCAGGTCCGCTGGCCCATCCGTCCGCGTCCAGCACCGTGACCATCTGCCATGGACCCCGGCCCTGGACTTCCTTCCAGCCCGCCACCGCGGCCACCGCATTGGGCTCCCCGGAACATGCCAGCAGGAACTCCCGCTCACGGCCCCGGCGGAACTCGGATTCAGCCGTATTTGAGTCAAGCAGAAGGCCTGACAGCAGCTCAAGCTCATGGTTGACGCCCGGCAACTGCGTGAGGATCGCCGTCGGGCTTTCCTCTGCCGACTCCTGCTGCACCCACAGGTAGCCCACTCTGAAACCCCGGACCATCAGCGGGACGCAGACGCGGCCCAGCATGCCGAGCTCCGGGTTGGCGGGAATCACGACGGGGCGGACGGCCGTGGCGATTCCGTGCGAGAGCTGCCATGCGCTCACGTCCGCCGGGACCTTCTTGCTCAACAGGAAATTCACGCGCACCCTGTCGGCATGCGACTGGTTGGAGCTGTAGGCGAGCAGGAGGCCGTCCAGGTCCTCAAGGGACAACCCGCGGCCCAGCTTCTGGGCCACCTGCTCGACGAGCTGTTCCACATCCTGCTGCTGCATGGGGCAACACTACTGCCTTGGCGGCGCGACAGACGAACCAACAGGAGGCGGCACCTGACGCTTCAGGACTCGACAGGTGTCGAGCCGACGGTATGAAAAACCGCGGAATATCAAGGTTGTTAACGTCCCAGGTTTGACAGCCCATGTCGCCTGGCTCACAGCCGGATTTATCGTTGAAACACGAAAGCATTTCCGCATTTCCGGCCCACCGGCCCTACAAACTGGAGCAGACGATGATCATCGGCGTCCCCAAAGAAATCAAGAACAACGAATTCCGCGTGGCCATCACCGCCGCCGGTGTCCACGAATTCCTTACCCACGGCCACACCGTCCTCGTAGAGCGCGGGGCCGGCCTGGGTTCGGGCATCACCGACGAGGAATACTCGATCGCCGGCGCCGAGATCGTCAACGAAGCCGATGACGTCTGGGCACGCGCCGACATGGTGATGAAGGTCAAGGAGCCCATCAAGTCCGAGTACCACCGCTTCCGCAAGGGCCTGATCCTCTTCACCTACCTGCACCTGGCAGCCGAGCCGGAACTGACCAAGGAACTCATCAACTCCGGCGTCACCGCCATCGCCTACGAAACCGTCCAGGAGGGCCGCTCCCTCCCGCTGCTGGCACCGATGTCCGAAGTTGCCGGCCGCCTGTCCGTCCAGGTCGGCGCCACCTCGCTGATGGCCCCCGCCGGCGGCAAGGGCGTGCTCATGGGCGGCGTGCCCGGCGTCCGCCCCGCCAAGGTGGTTGTCCTGGGCGCCGGTGTTGCCGGCACCAACGCAGCAGCCATGGCCCTGGGCCTGGGCGCCGACGTCACCATCCTGGACATCAACATTAACCGCCTGCGCGAACTGGACGCCCTGTACCAGGGCCGGCTGAAGACGGTGGCCTCCAACAAGTACGAGATCGAAAAGTCCGTGGTGGACGCGGACCTGGTCATCGGCTCAGTCCTGATCCCCGGTGCCAAGGCCCCCAAGCTGGTCACCAACGACCTCGTGGCCCGGATGAAGCCCGGCTCGGTCCTGGTGGACATCGCCGTGGACCAGGGCGGCTGCTTCGAGGACACCCACCCCACCACGCACCAGGAACCCACCTACAAGGTGCACAACACCATCTTCTACTGCGTCGCCAACATGCCGGGCGCCGTCCCCAACACCTCCACCTACGCTCTGACCAACGTCACCCTGCGCTACGCGGTTTCCCTGGCGAACCTGGGCGTCAAGGCCGCCTTCGACCGCGACCCCGCCCTCGCCGCCGGGCTCAACATCGCCGCCGGCCACGTGGCCCACCACTCCGTGTCCGAGGCCCACGGCCTGCCCCTCGTCGCTGACTGGCACGAGCTGGTTTCCGCCTAGTCACCCTTCATCGATTGCTCCGTAGTTGTCCTTTTGAACGCTCAGAACGGCAATTACGGAGCAATCGATCACTCATTTAAATACGCGTGCGGCTTCGATAACCTTCAGGACCTCCACGGCATCCTCCGGGTTTACGGGGAGGGGCAACTGTGAACTGGCGCCGCCGTCGAGGATTTTCGCTGCCAGCATGCGGTAGAACTCGGGGTAGTTCCCCCGTTCCGTGGGGAGCCGGTCCAGGTGTCCGTCCCGGCCCAGGAACCCGGCCCATTCCGTGTCTTCCCGGCCGTAGGCAGGGTCCAAAGGGCTGCCACCGGCAGCAAGGTAGGGCTCCTGAGGGTCCACGCCGTTCTTGGTGAAGCCGCCGATGGAGCCAAGGACACGGAAGCGGGGCCCCTGCTGTGCGCACAGCACATTCATGCTGAGATGGCTGGTCACCCCGGAATCATGGCGCAGAACCAGGAAAACATCGTCATCCGCACGCTCGTCGGACCGCCGAGCCTTCAGCTCGGCGTGGAGCACCGTGGCGGGTCCAAACAGCTGCAGGGCCTGGTCGATGAGGTGGCTGCCAAGATCGAAGAGCACCCCACCTCCGTCCGCCGCCGTGGCCCGCGCCTTCCACGCCTTGGCGATGGCCGGGGACCAGCGCTCGAAACGTGATTCGAACCGCGTCACGGCGCCGAAGGCCTGGGCAGCCAGCAACTTCTGCAGGGTGAGGAAATCGCCGTCCCACCTCCGGTTGTGGAACACGGTCAGCACCCGGCCCAGCTGCCGCGCCAGCTCAACCAGCTCCTGCCCCTGCGCGCTGGTGACCGCGAACGGTTTGTCCACCACAACATCCAGCCCTGCTTCCAGGGCGGCCCTGGCCAGCGGATGGTGCGTCGCCGGCGGCGTGGCCAGCACCACCAGGTCAAGGTCCGTTGCCCGTTTAAGGACCTCCGCTACGTCGCGCACCACATCAACCCCCGGAAGCCGGGATGAGGCACCCGCCTGCCGCCCGGCGTCGGACGTTGCAATGACGTCCAGCGAATAGCTGGGGTCGGCAGACAGCAGCGGGGCGTGGAATACGCTCCCTGCCAGCCCGTAGCCGACGACGGCGGTGCGGATGCTGCGCGGGGAGCCTTCGGTTCCGGTCATGGAAGCTACGCTACCCCTCGGTGCGCACTGTTAAACAGGGCTGGCACCCCTGGTCACCAGGGGTGCCAGCCTGTCCGCTGGGCTGTGTTACTTCTTTTCCCAGCCGATGGTGGTCCAGTCCGGAACCTGGGACAGGCTCTGGAACAGCGACGGGCCGTAGTTGGCCAGGCCGGAACGGACGAAGGAGATCTGCGGGCCGTTGAAGACCACGCCCATGGAGTAGTACTTGGCCATGTGCTCCTTCTCCACGTCCATGGCTGCCTTGTTGCGGGCGGCGTTGTCCTCGATGGAAGCGAGGTCGGCGATCTTCTTATCCAGCTCGGCGTCGCCCAGCTTGTTCTCGTTGACCTTGGAGTCGTAGTACTGCTTGACCGCATCAGTGGCATCGGGACCAACGGTGTAGCCGGAAATGCTCAGATCGAATTCGCGGCTGCCCAGGACCTTGCCGAAGTCGGCGGAGGCGCGCTGGTCAATCCCGACATCCATGCCGCCGGCCTGGAGCTGCTTCTGCAGGGTCTGGGCCACTGCGAGGGTGGTGGGATCATCACCGAAGTTGCTGATCTTGAAGGCAGCGGGCTTGCCGTCCTTTTCCATGATGCCGTTGGCGTTGGCCGTGTAGCCGGCGTCGGTGAGGACCTTCTTGGCGGCATCGGGTCCGGTCTCCTTGACCGGGTAGTTGTCCTGGTAGTAGTCGGAAAACGGCATCAGCATCATGGATCCGGAGCTGGGCTCCTCCCAGTTGAGGCCGTTGAAGCGGACCTTCCGGAGGGCTTCGCGGTCCACGGCGGCGAAGATTGCCTTGCGCACGTTGACGTCGGTGATGCGCTGGGCGTTGAGGTTCAGGCCGCCGGCAAAGAGCCGCTGGCCGCGCCGGATGTCGGTGTCCTTGGTGCCGTCAAGCTGCTTGTAGAGGGAGATGGTGTTGGCGTTCATGGCGTCGATCTCGCCGTTCTTGAACGCAGCAATCTGCGCGCTGGTCTCCAGCTGGCGGAAGGTCACGTTGGACAGGACGGGCTTCTGGCCCCACCACTTGTCGTTCGGCACCATGGTCACCGTCTTGGCCGCGGCATCGTACTGGTCCAGCTTGAAGGGACCGGCCATCCACTCGGGGTGCAGGTTGCCGTTGAAGCCCTCGTTGAAGATCTTGGGGGTGTTGACGGCGGGGTGGATGAGGCCGAAGAAAAGCGAATCCACCGGGAACACCGGACGGCTGGTCTTGACAATGACTTCTTTGTCGTTGCTGCCGGCCTCGACGGAATCGACGAACTCGTAGGCGCCTGAGCTGACGATGTCATAGCCGGCGTCCGGGCTCTTGAGGATGTTCCAGGTGTTCTTGAAGGCCCTGACGTCGATGGGGGTGCCGTCATTGTAGGTGGCCTTGGGGTTCACCTTGATGGTGATGGTCTGCTTGCCGTCCTTGACCACGCTGTCCACCGACTCGCAGAAGTCCGGGTTGGGGGTGACCTTGCCCTTGAAGTCCACCTTCCAGCAGCCGCCAATGCCGCCGCTGTTCATTGCCACCGGGTTCATGGGGACCTGAAGTGCGGAGTTGTCAGCGCTGTTGCCGTTGTTGGAGAAGCCGTTGAAGTCAGGGCCGATGTTGCCCACGGGAAGGGTGACCTTGCCGCCCTGCTGAAGATCGGCTGCCGGCTTCTCGTTAATGCTGATCAGTTTGGAGAGGTCGCTCCCCGAGTCCTGTCCCTTTGCTGTCTCCGGACCGCTGGCACCGCCACCGCCGCAGGCCGTCAGCGCCAGGGCCGCAGCAATGGCTGCAGCTCCGGCGATCCTGTTCAGTTTCCTCATGGTTTTCCCTTCATTGTGGTGCGAGTGGTGGTGCTTGGGGTCGAGAAATCTCAGGGGGAATGGTGCTCCGCGGTTTCGTGGACCACCAGCATGTCCTCATCCAGTTCCCCGTCAGGGAAGAAGCATGCGAACCGCTGGTCTGCGGTGGAGGCCGCGGCTTCCAGTGGCGGTTCCAGGGTGAGGCACTTTTCCTGCTTGGCCGGCGGCAGCGCCGCAAAGACGGGACAACGGGTGGCGAAGTTGCACCCCTTGGGAGCCTGCAGCGGCGAGGGCAGGTCGCCCTGGAGGATGATCCGTTCGCGGGTGCGTTCCAGCTGCGGGTCCGGTACGGGGATGGCGGAGAGGAGCGCGCGGGTGTACGGGTGCCGGGGGTTATCGAAGACGCGGTCCACCGCGCCGATCTCCACGATCTTCCCGAGGTACATGACCGCCACGCGGTTGGAGATGTGGCGCACCACCGATAGATCGTGCGCCACGAGCAGGTAGCTCAGGCCCAGGTCTGCGCGCAGGTGGTCCAGCAGATTGATAACGCCGGCCTGGACAGACACGTCAAGGGCTGAGACGGGCTCGTCCAGGACCACCAGCTTGGGGTTCACCGCGAGGGCCCGGGCGATTCCGATCCGCTGGCGCTGGCCGCCGGAGAACTGGTTGGGGAAGCGGTTGACGTGGTCCGGCTGCAGGCCCACCAGCTTCATCAGTTCCATGATCCGTTTCCTGATGGCGTCCCGGCCCATGCCGGCGTTCTCCAGGGGTTCGGCCAGGACTTCGTAGACGGTGAACCGGGGATCCAGCGCGCCGGTGGGGTCCTGGAACACCATCTGGAGTTCGCGCCGCATCCCGGCTTTGGTCTTCGCGTCGGCCGCCTGCTTGTTGCTGAGGCTCCCGATCACCACCTCACCGTCCTGGCCGGGGTGGAACTCCATGATTTCCAGCAGGGTGGTGGTCTTTCCCGAGCCCGACTCGCCCACAATGGAGAAGCACTCGCCTTCGCGGATGTCGAAGCTCACGCCGTCCACGGCCTTGACGGTGCCGATTTTCCGCTTGATCAGGGCACCCCTGGTCAAGGGGAAGTGCTTGCGCACCTCCTTGAGCTGCAGCACGGTCCGACGCTCGTCCCGGGGTACTGTGTCGAAGCGGGACACCGGCACCGGCGGGGCAGCGAACACGTCGTGGACATCCACGGAGCCGCCAAGGGATCCCGACTTGATGCAGGCGGCACGGTGCAGCGTACCAGCGCCGACCGGTTCCAGGCCCGGCTCACCGTCGAGGCAAGCGTCCGACGCGAGCGGGCAACGGGGGGCGAACGAGCAACCCGTGGGAGGGGTCAGAAGGTTCGGCGGCATCCCTTCGATGGGAACCAGCGAGGTCTTTTCCGTCACGTCCACCCGGGGGACGGCGCCGAGCAGCCCCAGGGTGTAGGGCATACGGGGACTGTAGTAGATATCGTCCACGGCGCCGGTTTCCACCGGCTTTCCCGCGTACATGACCATGATGTCGTCTGCCATCCCGGCCACCACACCAAGATCGTGCGTGATCATGACGACGGCGGCGCCGGTCTCCTCCTGCGCCGTGTGGAGCACCTCAAGGACCTGGGCCTGGATGGTAACGTCCAGGGCCGTCGTCGGCTCATCGGCGATCAGGACGCGCGGGTTGTTGGCGATGGCAATGGCAATCATGACGCGCTGGCGCATCCCGCCGGAGAATTCGTGCGGGAACGCCTTCAACCGTTCCCTGGGGCTTGGAATACCCACCATGGCCAGGAGTTCGACGGCGCGTGCTTCCTTTGCCTTCCTGCTCATGGCGGGGTGGTGGATGGTCAGCGCCTCGATGATTTGCGTGCCGACGGTAAACACAGGGGTCAGCGAGGAGAGGGGGTCCTGGAAGACCATGGCAAGGTCGTTGCCGCGGAACGCGCACATGTCCTTGTCGCTCAGTCCCAGCAGTTCCCGGCCCTTGAGCCGTACGGAACCGGAGACCTGGGCCGTTGGCGGGAGCAGTCCCATGATGGCCAGCGAGGTGACGGACTTGCCCGACCCCGATTCACCCACGATTCCCAGCGTCTTCCCGGGCAGGAGGTCGAAGTCGACGCCCCTGACAGCGTGGACCACGCCGTTTTCGGAGTTGAACCGGACATTCAGGCCCCGAACGGACAGGACGGCATCGGCAGGGGCATGCAGCCCCGCCGCGTGCAGGCGCTCCACGCCGGCCCGGGCTGGTTCGGTGGCTCCGGTGGTGGTTTTGCTGCTCATGCCGCCTTCTTTTCCGCGCTGGTCTTGCGGGCTTTGGCCTTCTTGGCTTTTCCGGTGGAACTTGAGCTGGGATCAAAGGCGTCCCGCAGGCCATCGTTCATCATGGCCAGGGAGCCGGTCAGCAGGAACATCACCGTGAGTGGTACCCAGAACATCCAGGGGAAGGTCTGCACCTGGGAGGTGGCGCCCCCGATCAGTACGCCGAGGCTCACGTCCGGCACCTTGATGCCGATGCCGATGAACGAAAAGGCCACCTCGGCCAGGATCGCCGCCGTGACGCCGCGGGTGATGTCCAGGATCAGGAGGGAACCAATGTTCGGAACCAGGTGCCGCCACACGATGCGCCGCGGCGGGACGCCCATGTACTGGGCTGCCTTGACGAAGTCCCGCTGCATCAGCGACATCGACATGGAACGGATCAGGCGAGCCGTTCCCATCCAGCTGAACACCAGCAGGACGATGATCAGCAGCAGCCAGGAAGGAACGTCGCGCGTAAGGCCCGCACCTCCGCCGCTGGTGGCGACGGCGACCACCAGGAGCGCCGGCATCATGATCAGCGCCTCCAGGATGAACAGCATCACCTTGTCCACCTTGCCGCCGAAGTAGGCCATGGTGCAGCCGTAGACGGCGGCGATCAGGACTGACACCAGGCCCACCACAAGGCCGATGAGGATGGAGATCCTGGTGCCCTCGACGGTCATGGCATAGAGGTCGATTCCCGCCTGGGACGTCCCAAGATAGTGGTCGGCGGACGGCGGCATCCCGATGTTGAAGGGGTCGATGGTTTCCTTGTCCCACGGCGTGAAGAACCCGCCGATGAACGAGAAGACCGTCAGGGCCACAAAGATGGCGAGGCCCGCCACTGCCGTCCTGTTGCGCAGGAACCGGCGGAAGATGATGGTGTTCTTGCCGATGACGACGTCGGCACTTTCCAGGTGCGCGTCCTGCGCCACCGCTGCCGGGTCAACGGCGTTCAGGTTGGTCATGGCTACTGCACCCGTACTCTGGGGTCGACAAGCGTGGTGGCGAAGTCCGCCAGGATGGCGCCGATGGCGAAGATGACAGAGCCGTAGGCCAGCGTTGCCGTGGCTGCGTTGACGTCCTGCAGGGAGATGGCGTCGATGCTCCAGGAGCCAACGCCGGGCCAGGCGAAGATCTTTTCGGCGAAAAACCCGCCGGCGAAAATGGCCGGGACGGTGAAAGCGATGCTCTGGGCCACGGGGATGAAGGAAACGCGGAGGGCGTGCCGGGCGATTGCCCGGTTCCGGCTTAAGCCCTTGGCCCGGGCGGTCCGGACAAAGTCTGCATTGACGTTGTCCAGCAGGTATTGCCGCTGCGCGATCTGGTAGGCGCCCCAGCCCACCAGCGTGATGGCAACCGTGGGCACCACATAATGCGCCAGCAGGTCAACGAACTGGGGCCATCCGGGGGCAACCCCTGGCGTGGAGATGCCGGTGACGAAGAAGATCCGGTCACCCACGGTTTCGTTGATGCTGATGGCACCCAACTGCACCAGGAAGTAGGCGATGGGAGCAGGAACGATGTAGGCGAGGTAACTATAGGACGTGATGACGCGGTCCTGGAACTTGTACTGCCGCGCCGCCGAGTAGACACCCAGTGCGACCCCGATGACGAGGGTCAGGATGATGGACGCCAGGAAGAGCCGGGTGGAAATCCAGACCCGGTCCCCGAACTCGGCGTTGATGTATGCCCCGTTGGGGCTCCGGCCCCAGTCCCACCGGGTAACAATTGCGGTGAGCCAGTCCACGTAGCGCTGCCACGGGCTGAGGTCCGGGTCCAGGCCCTTCAACCGCATGGAGTTGGCGACTTGTTCCGGAGTGGGCCGGGGAATGCGTTCCTGCTCCAGAAGCGCCGGCTTAAGCGAGCTGACCGCCAGGAAATAGCCGGCGGACGTGGTGAGGAAGATCATCACCACATACGTGATGCCGCGCTTGGCGAGGTACTTGAGCATGGGCGCCGCTGCATCCTTCCGTCTTCCCCGGACGAGTACGGATTGTGCCGCCTGACCGGGTCCTGCACCAGCGGTAACTGGCCTTCCCGCAGCCTCATGGGCCTGTCCTGGTGGACTATGTCGCGGGTCACATTCCAGAGGAAACTATCACAAGGCCCAAGCCGAAAAGGGCGCGAATACCCAGAAATCCGGCGCGCCGTATCAGATCGTTATGAATAGTTCTGTGAAGTTGTTTTGACTGGACGCAGGGAACCGCAATGCGTATTCTACGTGGCCATTACAACCCGTGTGACAAGATCACGCCACGACACTGCCAGTCGCTCAGTTGTGACGCCATGCTGACGGATGAGGTGCAGGAGCCGCTCCGGGTCCAGAGTGGCGGTCAGGGATCCGGCCATCAGCCACGGTTCCGGTGAACGGAAGCCCGCCTCGCGAAGCAGCATCTCCACATGCCGGTTCCAGAGAGCAACGGCCGGGACCTCGAACCTTCCCCTGACTGCGTGTCCGGCGGCCAGGACCAGGTCCCCGTACTCCACCACGTAGGCAATCCGCTCGGCCCCAAAGGCCAGGAGACGGTCCAGTGGCGGGGCGCCGGGTCCCAGTGGCGGCGGCCCGAACAGGAAGCGTGCCTGGAAGGCGGCCTCGGAGTCGTCCAGGAGGGTCAGCATCAGTCCGGCCCGGCTGCCGAACCGCCGGAAGACCGTACCCTTGCCCACGCCGGCACGCTCCGCCAAGCGGTCCATGGTGAGTGCGGCCACGCCACCCTCCTCAATGAGATCGCGGGCGGCCAGCAGGAGGCGCTCCCGGTTCCTGGCGGCATCACTGCGTTCCGCGGCTGCTGCCGGCGTCATGTCCGGGCGCACTGGGATGGAACTCACAAGGACAGTGTAGTCATCGGAAATACAACCGGACCGTGGTCCGTTTAGTCTAGTGAAGGCTCCCCGAGCCCCAGTTTCGACCGCAAGCGGCCCCCGCCGCCCAGCTACCAGGAGTTCCCATGACCAAGAGCACAGTCTTGACCCTTGTCGGCAGCCTCCGCGCCGAGTCCACCAACCAGAAGCTGGCCGAGGCAATCCAGCTCAACGCCCCCGAGCAGGTTGACGTCGTCATCCACGAAAGCCTGGGCAACATCCCGTTCTACAACGAGGACATCGACGTGGAGGGCAAGGTTCCGGCTGCCGCAGCGGCACTTCGCGCAGCAGCCGAGAAGGCCGATACCGTCCTGCTGGTCACCCCGGAACACAACGGCACCGTTCCTGCGGCCCTGAAAAATGCCATCGACTGGCTGTCCCGCCCCTTCGGCGCCGGCGCGCTGTCAGGCAAGCCGACTGCCGTCGTGGGCACCGCCTTCGGCCAGTACGGCGGAGTCTGGGCCCAGAATGAAGCCCGCAAGGCAGCCGGCATCGCAGGCGCCCACATCCTCGAGGACGTAAAGCTCGCCGTCCCGGGCTCCATGGTTCGCTTCGCCGAGGTGCACCCCAAGGATGACGCCGAGGTAGTGGAGCAGATCAAGGGCATCTTCGACGCCCTTGCCGCTTCCGCACAGGCAGCCTAGTCAGGCCTGCCCCGCACGGTGCCCGGTACGCGTTAAGCGTGCCGGGCACCGCCCGTTTCCCCGCCCGAAGTTCCGCGGCCAGCCATTCTCCCAACCGATACCTTGGCGGGACCACGTATATCTGACGTAGCCGTAAGGATAAACAAACGTTGCTTTGCGGGCAACGCCTGGCTGTATCCTGACCCTGTGACCCACGAAACACTTGACACGTCCGCAGGCACCCTCCCCGCGGAGGCCATTGATGCGATCGAGCGCGCCGCCACGTCGGCCCACCGCCATGACGAGCTGTTTTCGGAGCGCGCAGCCAACATCCGCCAGTCCGCCGTGCGCGATGTCTTCGACATTTCCATGCGGCCCGGCCTGGTGTCCCTTGCCGGCGGAAGCCCGTACCTGCAGTCCCTTCCCATGGAGCGGCTGGCAGCGACGGCAGCCAGGATCATTGCAGAGGACGGCCTGACCGCCCTCCAGTACGGCGCTGGCCAAGGTACCGCCGAACTCCGGGCGCAGATATGCGAAGTCATGTCAGCGGAAGGCATCGTGGATGCCCGCCCCGAAAACGTGGTGATCACCGCAGGCTCCCAATCGGCACAGGACGTGGCCACCAAGCTGTTCTGCAACCCGGGCGACGTGGTGCTGGTAGAGGACCCCACCTACGTGGGCGCATTGAACACATTCGAGGCCTACCAGGTCCAGGTGGAGACCGTGGAAATGGACCGGGATGGCCTCGTGCCGCACCTTCTGGAGGCGCGGATAGCGGCCCTCCAGCTGGCTGGAAAGACCATCAAGTTCCTCTACACGATTCCCAACTTCAACAACCCCTCAGGCATCACCCTGGCCCAGGAACGCCGGCAGCAGGTGGTCGATATATGCAGCAGAGCGAATATCATAGTGCTCGAGGACAATCCCTACGGCCTGCTTCGCTTTGAGGGCGATCCCCTCCCTCCCCTGCGGGCCGGCAATCCGGACGACGTCATCTACCTGGGCTCCTTCTCCAAGATCTTCGCTCCGGGCCTTCGCATCGGTTGGGCCCTCGTCCCGGAGCACCTGCAGCGCCGCTATTATCTCGCGGCGGAATCTGTAACGCTCTGCCCGCCGGCCTTCAACCAGATGCTGGTCTCCGCCTACCTGCGCGACTACGACTGGAAGGGACAGATCGCTACCTACCGGGGACTGTATGCCGAGCGGTGCCGCGCCATGCTGGCCGCACTCAAGGAGTACATGCCCGCCGGAAGCACTTGGACCAGCCCGCAGGGCGGCTTCTTCGTCTGGGTGACGCTGCCTGAAGGCGTTGACACCTACCCGCTCCTGCACAAGGCGATCGACGCCGGCGTCGTGTTCATCCCCGGCGCGGCCTTCACGCCGTCGGACGAGCCATCCAACAAGCTCAGGCTCGCTTTCAGTGCCGTGCCTCCGGACGCCATCGCCGAAGGGGTGCGCCGCTTGGCGCCGGTGCTGCAGGAAGCCATCGCCGCGCTGTAGCGTAAGCCACACGAGAGCCGAAGACCGAGCAAAGGAACATGCATATGGCTGGAATCATCGTTGTAGGGGTGGACGGCAGTGAGACCGCGAAGAAGGCGGCGGAATCGGCAAGGGACCTGGCCGCAGGCATGGACGCTTCGCTGCACGTCGTCTCAGCCTTCGACAGCGACCGCACGGAGGTCTTCGGCAGCGGCAGCGACCGCTGGATCGTTTCCGACGCCGATGCCGCGGAGCAGGTGGCCCGCACGGTGGCCGAATCACTGGGCGGCGACACCCCCGTCACGTATTCCGCAGCGCGCGGCCGCCCCGCCGACGCCCTCATCAAGGAAGCTGTGCGGATGGACGCACGCATCATCGTGGTAGGAAACCGGCGCATGCACGGCATCGGCCGGGTGCTCGGCAGCGTGGCCAACAGCGTAGCCCACAACGCCCCCTGCGACGTATATATCGCCAACACCTACGAAACCGATTAAGCCACCCCCAACCGCCGGGGAGTAACGCGGAACACCCTCCGTGGTGGCGGATATCGCTGCGGGGGGTGTCCGTTCTCACCGCAATACCACCCTTTCAGCTGATGGCGCAACGATAAAATTGGGTAGGCCCCCAAAGGCGTGGACTCTGAAGAATCCACCTCCAGCGAAGGGCTTACCTTGATCACTCTGCAGCGCCGCCAGCTTGTTGGCCACGATATCCTCCTGGCCCGCCATGGCAACCACATCAGCTCCATGCGGGTGGACCGAAGCAATGACCGGGTGGTGGCCCTGCTTGATGACGGCAGCCTGGACAGCGCACCGAACCTCATCAGTCCCACTCTGCAGCTGCCTGCGACCGTACGCAGCGTCCTGCGCGAGGACTGGAAGATGCTCAGCGCATGGGCCGGCATGGCCGCGCTGGTGGGTGGCCTGATGACCGCAGCCGCAGTGGTGCTGGGAACAACGGCCGATCCCGCTATCCTCGACGCCCTCAGTTCCTACAACGCCTACTAGGCTCCACACCCCCGCCGCGCTGCCCCGCACGGCGAAGGGGCCTTTTTCAGTGCACCATCCAGCCCTGCAGCAGCCACCAAATCCCGGCCATGACTACGCCGCCGAAAAGCGAACCGGCCACCACCTGAGCCAGGGAGTGGGCCCGCAGCACCACCCGTGACCAGCTGACTGCGGGGATCAGCAGCAGCAGCGGGGCCCACCCGGAACCCAGTATCAGCACCGATACGACGGCGGCGCAGGACATGGCAGCGGCATGGCCACTCATCTTCCAGAAGGGGCTGACGGCGGCCATGACGGCCACGCCGCCCACCACCGCCAGGACCATCGCAACCACGGCCGGGGGCGCCCCAACGGCGTTGAGCACGAGCAACCCTACGGCGATGCTGCCCAGCGCCATTAGGAGTACGGGCGCACGCTGCTTCCGGTCGCTTACGTGGTGGTCTGTGACCTTCCCCATCCTGACCAGGACCAGCAGCACCACAAGCGGCAGCACGCAGACAAAGAGGGCCGCCAGCGCTCCATAACCAATGGTCTCGGGAAATCCAGGCTGTGACAGTGGACTGATCAGCAGCTGCAGGCTCACCACCACCGGCGGCTGGAGGACCTCCGTCACCCAGGTGGCGGTGCGGTTCTTCAGCCGGATTGCGCCGTTGGTCGCCGTCACTGCCTAGTCCAGGAGCAGCGCGGGCTCTTCCAGGATGGCCGCGACGTCAGCCATGAAGCGGGCCGACAGATCACCATCCACCACCCGGTGGTCGAAGGATCCGCCCAGCGTGGTGATCCAGCGGGGAATCACCTCGCCGTCCAGGACCCAGGGTTTCTGCTTGATGGTTCCGAAGGCAACGATGGCCACCTCGCCGGGATTGATGATCGGAGTCCCCGTGTCAATGCCCAGCGCACCGATGTTGGTGATGGTGAGCGTCCCGCCCTGCATCTCCGCCGGCTGCGTTTTGCCGGCCCTGGCAGTGGTGGCCAGGTTGTTCAGCGCCTGGGCCAGCTCCTTGAGTGACAGGTCCTGGGCGTTCTTGATGTTCGGCACCATCAGGCCGCGCGGTGTGGCTGCGGCAATGCCCAGGTTCATGAAGTGCTTGACCTGGATCTCGGCGCTGCCGTCTCCGTTGTCCACCCAGGCTGCGTTCACGCTGGGGTTGCGGGCGGCAGCCCAGATGACGGCCTTGGCCAGGATGAGGAGCGGGGAAACCTTGATGCCTTCAAAGTCACGGGAGGCCTTGAGCCGCTTGACGAACTCCATCGTGCGGCTGGCGTCGACGTCCACGAAGATGCTTACGTGCGGTGCAGCGAAGGCCGATTCCACCATTGCCTTGGCCGTGGCCTTGCGGACGCCCTTGACCGGAATCCGCTCCACCCTCTGGCCCTGCGGTTTTCCCGCCTTGCCCCAGAAGCCGTCCGCCTTGTCCAGTTCGGCATCGCGCTGCGCCTGGTAGCTGACCAGGTCCTCACGGGTTACCTCGCCATGGGAACCGGTGGCGACGACGTCCGCAAGGTCGATGCCGAGGTCCCGGGCAATCTTACGGACGGGCGGCTTGGCCAGGACGCGGTTGACCAGGCCGGTGATGGTGCCGCCGAAGGTGGGGCGGTTGTCGACGGCGGCCGCGGCGTCCGCGGACACCGCGGCGGGGGTGCGGGGCTGGACGGGCTCCACCTGGGGGGCGTTCACCGTCACGGCGGACGCCGGACTGGCGGTGTTTGAGCCGGTCGAAATCCGCGGGCGCCGCTTGACGGCGTCGGCCTTGGGGCCTGAACCCACCAGCGGACCGCCGGCCGGGGCACTTCCGCCCGCACCGCCGTCGGGCGTTTCCTCCCCTGCGACGTCCTCCGGCAGCTTGCCGTACAGCGGCTGGGCCGGTGCCTTGGGGGCGGGGACATCCGCGGGCGTGGGGTCGCCGTCCACCTGGTCGGTGACGCTGATGATGGCGGTGCCGACGTCGACCGTCACTCCTTCCTCCACCAGCAGTTCGGTGACGGTCCCGGCAAACGGGGATGGCAGTTCCACGATGGACTTGGCGGTTTCGATCTCGCACAGGACGTCATTGATGGCGACGGCGTCACCCGGTTTGACCTTCCAGGAGACGATTTCCGCTTCGGTCAGGCCCTCGCCGACATCGGGCAGGTTGAACTTGTTCAGGGTCATGGTGTCCTCAGTAGGAGAAGGCGCGGTCCAGCGCCTCCAGGATGCGGTCGATGTCCGGAAGGTAGTCTTCCTCCACCTTGGCAACGGGGTACGGCATGTGGAAGCCGCCGACGCGGATCACCGGCGATTCAAGCGAGTGGAAGGCGCGTTCGCTGATGCGGGCTGCGATTTCGCCGCCGATCCCGCCGAACGTGGGCGCCTCATGCGCCACGATCAGGCGCCCGGTCTTCTGCACTGAGGCGGTGACGGTGTCGAAGTCGATCGGCGAGATGGACCGCAGGTCGATGACCTCGACGCTCCGGCCGTCCTCCGCTGCGGCGTTGGCAGCCGCAAGTGCCACGGGAACCAGGGGGCCGTAGGCAACGACGGTTGCGTCCGTGCCTTCCCGCAGCACGTGCGCCTTGAAGGGGTCTTCCGCCGGGCCCTGGTCCTCGACGTCCACCTCGCCCTTGAGCCAATAGCGGCGCTTGGGTTCGAAAATGATCACCGGGTCCTGGCAGGCGACGGCCTGCTGGATCATCCAGTAGGCGTCGTGCGGGTTGGACGGTGTGATGATGCGCAGGCCGGCTGTATGGGCGAACAGTGCCTCCGGGGATTCGGAGTGGTGCTCCACTGAGCCGATGCCGCCGCCGTAGGGAATCCGGATCACTACCGGCACTGTGAGGTTGCCGTGGCTGCGGGCGTGCATTTTTGCCAGCTGGGTGGTGATCTGGTTGAAGCCGGGGAAGACGAAACCGTCGAACTGGATCTCGCAGACGGGGCTGTATCCGCGCAGGGCCAGGCCGATTGCGGTTCCGATGATGCCGGATTCAGCCAGCGGGGTGTCCACCACGCGGTCCGGGCCGAACTCGCCGATCAGCCCGTCAGTGACGCGGTAAACGCCGCCCAGCGGGCCGATATCCTCGCCCATCAACAGCGATTTGGGGTTGCCGGCCAGGGTGGCCCTCAGGCCTTCGTTGATGGCCTTGGCGATGGTCATGGTGGGCATCAGTGGCCTGCCTTTGCTGCCTGTCCGGCGGTCTCTTCCCCGTCGGCGAATCCTGCACTGTACTCCTCGAACCACGCCAGTTCCTCGGCCACCAGGGGGTGCGCTTCGGCATAAACGTTGGCGAAGGACTGCCGGATGTCAGGGTTTTCCAGATCGTGGGCGGTCCGCCGGACATAGGCGGCGAGCTCGTCACCGTCGGCCTTGACCTTGGCAAAGAAGGCGTCGTCGGCCAGGCCTTCGGCACGCAGGTACTTCTCAAGCCTGGCCAGCGGATCCTTGGCCCGCCAGGCGTCCTCCTCCGCCGACTGGCGGTACTTGGTGGGATCATCGGCGGTGGTGTGCGCGCCCACCCTGTAGGTGAAGGCCTCGATCAGGACCGGTCCGTTGCCTTGGCGGGCATGCTCCAGCGCCCACTCCGTGACCGCGTGCACGGCAATGACGTCGTTGCCGTCCACCCGGATGCCGGGGAAGCCGTACCCCTTGGCACGGTTGGAGAGGGGAACCCGGGTCTGGACGTTGGTGGGAACCGAGATGGCCCAGTGGTTGTTCTGGCAGAAGAACACGACGGGGGCCTTGTACGAGGAGGCGAAGACCATTGACTCGTGGACGTCGCCTTCCGAGCTGGCCCCATCGCCAAAGTAGGCGATCACCGCGGCATCTGGCTTCTGGCCTGCGCCGTCCGATGCTGCGGAGAGCTTCTGGTCCCGCTGGATGCCCATTGCATAGCCAACGGCGTGGAGGGTCTGTGCCGCCAGGACCAGCGTGTACAGGTGGAAGTTGGTGTCCTTGGGGTTCCAGCCGCCGTTGGACACTCCGCGGAACTGGCGCAGGAGCTCGGCAAGGTCCACGTTGCGGGTCAGTGCCACGCCGTGCTCACGGTACGTGGGAAAGATATAGTCCTGCGGCTGGCTGGCCCGGCCGGAGCCGATCTGCGCTGCTTCCTGGCCCGTAAGCGGCACCCACAGGGCCAACTGGCCCTGCCGCTGCAGGGCGGTTGCCTCGACGTCGAACCGGCGGATGGCAGCCATGTCGGCGTAGAGGCCGCGCAGGTCCTCAGGGGTGAGCTTGTCCGCATATCCGCTGAACACCGGATCAGTGCCCAGCTTTCCGTCAGGCGCGAGCAACTGCACCATCTGGGCCGGTGGCTCGCCCATGACGGCTTCAGCATCGGCTTCCCGCTGGTCGTCTACCGCTGTTCCGTCGAACTCGGTGGAAGGCAGATGAGTGCCCATACCGTTCTCCTCGCTTGCCGCATCCGGATGCAATGCAATGTCGCTGGGATATATGCCGCAAACGGAATACATTCCGTTTGCGGCATATACATTGGCTTACTGATCCTAACTTTATCTTCGGTAAGTAGCGGAAGGGCTACTTGTTAAGTGCTAGGAAGTTACGGGCGCCTTTGTATAGTCGGCACACAACTCAAGGAAGCGGGTATTCGCCTCGGGTTCACCGATGCTGACCCGGACGCCCTCTCCGGCGAAAGCCCGCACCGAGAGGGCACGCGAGCCTGCGAGCTCAGCGAAAGCAGCACTTTCAGCCCCGAGGGCAAGCCATACGAAGTTCCCCTGGGGATCGGGGATGGTCCATCCGAGCTTCCGAAGGCCCGCGGTTACGCGGTCCCGTTCGTCCACGAGTTTTTGTACCCTTTCCACAACCTGGGCGTAATTCTCAAGGGAAACAATTGCCGCCGCTTCGGCTATCTGGGACACGGCGAAAGGGGTTGCCGCAACCCGAAGGTACTGGGTGAGTTCCGGGTGGGAGACGCTGTAACCGACGCGCAGCCCGGCCAGGCCGTGGGCTTTGGAGAACGTCCGGAGCACCACAACGTTGGGGTATTTGCGGTACAGGTCTATTCCGTCCACGGAGTCCTGCGCCCTGACGAACTCCTGGTAGGCCTCGTCGATCACCACCACTACATCTGCCGGGACCGACCGGATGAAGGCCTCCGTTTCTGCTGCGGTGAGGGCCGGGCCGGTGGGGTTGTTGGGCGTGCAGAGGAGGATGACTTTGGTGCGGGCACTCACGGCGGCCGCCATGGCTTCCAGGTCGTGCCGCCCGTCCGGGGTCAAGGGGACGCGGACGCTCTCTGCCCCTGCCAGGCCCACGCTGATGGGGTATGCCTCGAACGAGCGCCAGGCATAGATGACTTCGTCGGCCTTGCCGTCGTCATTCTGGCCCGCAAAAGCTGCGAGGATCTGGTTCAGGGCGCCCAGGCTTCCGGCGCCGGTGACGATGTCACCGGCGGGAACGCCCAGGAACCCCGACAGCGCCGCACGGAGCTTGCTGCTCAGCGGGTCCGGGTAGCGGTTGAAGTCCGTCTGGTGTGAAATTGCATCGAGGACGGCCGGAATCGGCGGCAGCGGGTTCTCATTCGAGGACAGCTTGTAGCTGGCCAGTCCACTGACGGCGGCAGGCGGCTTTCCTGCCACGTAGCGGGGCAGGCGGCTCAGCACCGGGCGCGGCGGAACTCCGCCCGCCGCGGTCTCAGATGAAGTCATGGCCCCTAGCCTACTTCCAGCCCCTGCGCGGAGCGGGGGCTGGCCGGCTGAATTTGGTGGCCGGCGCCAACCACGCGGCAGGACCATATGGAAGCATAGTGGCATGGGTTCGTTCCTCCTTCGGGTCATCGTTAATGCCGCAGCCCTCTGGGTGGCCAGCTGGGTCCTGCCGGGCATGGACATTTCCAGCACTGCGGCATCCGACGCGGTGGCCCGGAGCGGTATTTCACAGGACACCCAGACCGTCGGGGTTGTCCTGGCTTATCTCTTCATCGGCCTGATCTTCGGCGTCGTGAACGCGTTCGTGCGGCCGCTGGTGCGACTGCTTGCACTTCCCATCACCATCCTGACCCTTGGCCTTTTCGCGATCGTCATCAATGCAGCGATGCTGTACCTGACGGCCTGGATCAGCAGTTACACCCCGGTGCACCTCACCATCGATTCGTTCTTCTGGACTGCCGTCCTGGCCGCAATCATCATTTCCCTGGTTTCACTGGTGGCGGGGTTGCTGCCGGGCGGCCGGCGCTGACCTTCCTCCAAGGGCCTGCCCGTCTGAGTACGCGTGCGCCCGGAAACAGGTACCCAACAGGTGCCGGTCCCCGTTACAGCTCTCCAAATTCCAGTACCGGCCACCCATGACCCTGCAGCGGTCTGCCTTCTAGGCTGCAAGCCGGGCCGGCAAATGGCCCGTACTGTCAGTTCCGGAATTTTGGGGGCCACACATGAAGCCCATAAAAACCCTGCTCGCTGCCTGCCTGCTTCTTGCCTGGCCAGGGGCCCCGGCCTGCGCAGATGCCGGGGCCGGCAGCACGGCGCCCCTGGCCGCGGTGCTGGGCAACGACATCTCCTGGCCCCAATGCGGCGGCGATCTTCCTGCCCCCTCTGCCTTCGCGGTGGTGGGCGTCAATGGAGGGCGGCCGGACACAGTCAACCCGTGCCTGGCTGCCCAGCTTGCCTGGGCGGACCAAAGCGTGGATCCACAGGGGGCCAAGCAGGCTGCTGTATACGTGAACACTGCAGCCCCAGGGCCGGCGGAGTCCCTGTGGTGGCCCGCAAACAACACCTACCAAAGCGTGGAAATCGCGAATCCTTACGGGATGTGCGGCGGGGATGCCTCTCCAGCCTGCGCGTTCATCCATGGCTACGCCATGGCGTCCAGCGCCGCGGCCGCCCTGAAGGATGCGGGCGGCAATGCCATGCGGCAGATGTGGTGGCTGGACGTCGAAACCGGTAACAGCTGGCAATGGGACAAGGCAGTCAATACGGCGGAGCTGGAGGGCATGACCGCTTATCTGCAGGGGGCAGGGGCCGAAGTGGGCATCTACTCCTCTGGATACCAGTTCAATGAAATTGTGGGCGACGTCAGTCCGCGCAGCAACCTGTACAACCTCCAGAACTGGCTGGCGGGCGCCTACTCCGCAGAGTCAGCGCAGGAGTATTGCGCTGCCGCCCCTTTGACCCCGGGTGGAACCGTCACCACCACGCAGTTCACGGCAGACGACCTGGACTATGACTACCGCTGCCCTGCCCCCGCCCCGGCACCGGCTCCATCACCGGCTGCCCAGCCGGCTCCTGCACCGGACAAGACGCGCTCGAATCTGTATGCCGAACTGCACGCCGCCCAAATCTCGTAAGTCCAGCTGCCGGGTGCGGACTGGGTCAGCTGCAGCCGGAATTTTCTGCAGGCTGGTCATTTACCGGGCACCCGGCTGCGGCCGTCCGGAAAAGGGGTCACGGCGATCCTTGGGAGCCGGGGGCGGCGGGGTCCTGGACAGGGAGAAACGGGTGGCAGTGACAGCACCGCCCGCGCCCAGGACAGCACCCAGCGCCGCCGTGGACCGGACCAGCGACGGGTCTTTGCTGAGACCTACCTGGCGGGCCGCCTCCTCGTAGCCACCGAGGCGATGCCCGGGCCCCAGGCCCGCATCTTCCCCATCAGGGGTAGTCACCGGGTTGGTCATGGTGACTGTCACCGTGTCCCGGGCATCCGGATTCGGAGCTCCGTCTGCGCCGGGGACCCAGTCCGCTTCATGCTCCAGATGCAGGGAACTCACCCCCGTTCCCGGTGTAATTCCGCCGACCGGTGATCCTGCAGTCAGCACGTACCGGACATCGTAAGTACGGAGGAAACGCGGATCGGCAGCGAGGTTCATGGCATGGATGCCGCCCTGGCTGTAACCCACCGCTACCACTGGGGCCCCCTGCTTGGCACCGGCGGCCTCGAGTGCCTCAAGGACGGCGGCATTCACTTCGGAGGAACCATAAAGCATTCCTTCGGCGATGCCTGCTTCATCGAACGGGTTGGAACCACCCGCTCGAATGCCTGCTGGCTCGGTGCCGGGGATGATAACGACGTAGGCGGTTTCCGCTCCGTTTGGCACCTCGAGGACTTCCATGAAGCCGGGGCCGCGTGCCTCTATCTGTCGTATCCGCGCCAGCAGGCCCGACGGCGAAGCCTCAAGTTCCACTGCCACTTCTTCTTCCCGCTGCACCCCGATGTGCCTCGGCCTGAAACCCGAGGCGAGGCCAAACACGGCATCCCGCACCCACGGGTTATGTGCAATGTTGGCTTTCATCACCGAAGCCCGCGCGCCGAGCTGGTTCACGAGCCATTCGGCGGTTTGCCCGTCGGCGGCCTTGGAGGCGAGGATCACGAGAGCCGAACGCAGGAGCTCATGCGGGCTGCGGTAGCCGAAGAACCGTCCGGCAGCAGCGCGGTCTTCGGCGTTCTCATAGTCCAGGATGCAACTGCGGACCCCGGCGCTGATCCGCTGCATTTCAGTGCGGACAGTCCGCAGCGCCCACCCGCTGTCCCGCACGCTTGCCACATGGCCCACATCTGACCACGCAGCCTGGTGGTCCACCCGGCACAGCTCGTCCAGGATCCGCCCGGCCTCCTCCTCAGCCCGCAGGAGGTCCTGTGCCAGCCATTCGAGCTTTTCGGCACCTGCAGTAAGTTCCTCAAGCTGCACACTGATGCCGCATGTGCCGCCGCGCACGCTGAGGCTGCCATCCCGGGAAGGGCCGTAGAGCCTGATGCCCCCATCTCCCGGCGGAGGCGCGGCGCTCATCCTGGCCAGCCGGAAGGAGCGAGTGGCCGGGCGCCGTCTTCCTGGGCCCGCCGTGCCACCGCGCGTCCCGCTTCCTCCAGCCGGTCGAGCGCACGGCGCAGGCTGGCTGCCTGATGGGCAACAGCATCCCGGTATGCCCGGCCAGCCGGAGATTGCCAGTCGAGCATCTGGATGTCCTGGAACCCGCCAAGCACCTTTTCCACCCCGGCGCTGCAGGACGCAAGACGTCCCGAGAGCGACTGCAGCTGGGCCGCCAGCTGCTGCGGGCTGCCCCCTGTCCCGTCCATCAGACCATTCCCCATGCCAGCTTCCCGTCCCGGCCCTTCCGGCCAGGTGATCCTCCTGGCCCTGCTGCTTCCAACGCTAGGGGCGCGCCCCACGCGCGGTAAGTGCCGACGTCGGCTATGTGGACAAGTAACGTGGACCCCGCGCTTAAGGCGCCGCCAGACTTCATGAAAGAATCAGTACATGCCTGAAACTGCCGCCACCGCTGATACCCGCACGCCCTCAGGACGCCTGGCCCTCGCCGCGTCATCTGAGAAAATCGCGCTTGGACCCCTCGACGGCCGTTACCAGGCCGCCGTCGCGCCTCTCGTGGACTACCTGTCCGAGGCAGCGCTGAACCGTGACCGCGTGGCCGTTGAAGTCGAATGGCTCATCCACCTGACCAGCAACAACGTCCTTCCCGGCGCCGGACCGCTCAGCACAGAACAGCAGGACCAGCTCCGCGCGATCGTCACTGAGTTCGATGCGAACTCAGTGACGGAGCTCGCCGAGATCGAAGCCGTCACCGTCCACGACGTGAAGGCCGTGGAGTACTACATCGGGCGCCGGTTGCCCGCCATCGGCATCGAAAACCTGACTGCCATGGTCCACTTCGGCTGCACCTCCGAGGACATTAACAACCTGTCCTACGCCCTCGGCATCAAAGGTGCCGTGGAGGACGTGTGGCTGCCCGCCGCCCGCAAGCTCGTGGCGCAGATCAGCACCATGGCCGAGGAAAACCGCGCCGTTCCCATGCTGTCCCGCACGCACGGCCAGCCTGCCACTCCCACCACGCTGGGCAAGGAGCTGGCCGTCATCGCGCACCGCCTGACCCGCCAGCTCGACCGGATCGCCAAGACCGAATACCTGGGCAAGATCAACGGCGCCACCGGCACCTACGCCGCCCACGTGGCCTCCGTTCCGGGTGCCGACTGGCAGCAGGTATCCAAGTCGTTCGTCGAGGGCCTGGGGCTCACCTGGAACCCTTTGACCACCCAGATCGAAAGCCACGACTGGCAGGCCGAGCTGTACGCCGACGTCGCGCGCTTCAACCGCATCCTGCACAACGTCTGCACGGACATCTGGAGCTACATCTCCATCGGCTACTTCGCGCAGATCCCGGTTGCCGGCGCCACGGGTTCGTCCACCATGCCGCACAAGGTCAACCCGATCCGCTTCGAAAACGCCGAGGCCAACCTGGAGATCTCCTCCGGCCTGCTGGACGTCCTGGGCTCCACCCTGGTGACCTCCCGCTGGCAGCGCGACCTCACCGATTCCTCCAGCCAGCGCAACATCGGCGTGGCCTTCGGCCACTCCCTGCTGGCCATCTCGAACGTTGCCAAGGGCCTGGAGCGCCTGGACGTTGCCGAGGACGTGCTGGCCGGAGATCTGGACACCAACTGGGAGGTACTCGGCGAGGCGATCCAGATGGTGATGCGTGCCGAGGCGATCGCCGGCGTCGAAGGCATGGAGAACCCCTACGAGCGCCTCAAGGACCTCACCCGCGGCCAGCGGGTGGACGCGGCGCGCATGCAGGAATTCGTGCAGGGCCTGGGCCTTTCCGCGGAAGCCGAAGCCCGGCTCCTGGCCCTCACGCCCGGCAAATACACCGGCATCGCCGACCAGCTGGTGGACCACCTGAAGTAAGGCTACGGGCAGGTCAAAACGTACGACGGCGGCGCCGGGCCCGGGAGGGTCCGGCGCCGCCGCCATATCCCGGCTTGGGTTACGGCCTGCCGCTGGTGCGTGTGAGCCGGTGTCCGATCGGGTGGGAAACTGGAATCATGAGGCTGCTCCTGATCCGACACGGCGAAACTCCCGGCAACGTCCTGGGCCAACTGGACACCGACCACCCCGGCCCAGGGTTGACCGAACTGGGTGAACGCCAGGCCGAGGCCATGGCACGGGCGCTGGCCAACGAGCGCATCGCGGCACTCTACGCCTCCACGCTGATCCGGACGCAGATCACCGCCGCCCCGCTGGCCCGCCTGCATTCCCTGGATATCGAAGTCCTGGACGGCCTGCATGAAATCGAGGCCGGCTCCCTGGAGAAACTCACGGACCACGAATCCCACAAGCGCTACATGGGGACGGTCATCTCCTGGGCCGCAGGGAACCTGGACCAGCGCATGCCGGCGGGACCCGACGGCCATGCCTTCTTCGAACGCTTCGACGCTGCGATCGCGAACGTGGTGGAGCGGGCAGTACGGGAACGGCACGGAACGGCTGCCGTGGTCAGCCACGGCGCCGCCATCCGCACCTGGGCCGGCCTGCGGGCCCGGGGTGCAGGCCACGATTTCGCGGCACGGCACATCCTGGCGAACACCGGAATCGTGGCAGTCGAAGGCAGCCTGGACGCCGGGTGGAACCTGATCCACTGGGATGGAAGCCCGGTGGGCGGCCTCGCCCTGGCAGACCCGACGGCGGAGGATCCGACAGGACGGGATGTGGCGGCGCCCTAGGCCCGCTGCCGGTGGCGCCGGGCCGGGAATACCAGCATTGCTGAACACGGGCGGACGGCGCCTCGGTTGCGCACGGTACCTTCGCCGCGCTCGATGCTTTGGCGGGGTCTGATACCTGAATTCATAAACTGCGCCGCCGGGATGAGGCGGCCGGCCATCGCGGCGGCGGCTGCCGCCGTCGGGCGTTCATGGGGATTCATGGCGGTGAGGTGACGCAGGAGGACGCTCCAGTCGCCGAGGGTGTCCGGGATTTCCGGCGACCGCAGCGTACGGGCCACCAGGGACTCGATGGCAGTCCCTGGGAACGCCTTGGCCCCTATGAGAAGCTCCAGCAGCACGAGCCCCATGGAGTACACGTCCCAGGAAGGGTCTGTTGCTCCGCCAGCTGCTTGCTCCGGGCTCATGTAGTGCACGGTTCCTGAAGAGATGCCGGGTTCCGGAGCCGCGCCGGCTGCAGCAGCAATCCCAAAGTCAATGATCCTTACAGGGCTTCTTCGCAGCCCGCTAAGCATCAGGTTGGCAGGTTTGATGTCGCGGTGCACCAGCCCTCTGGCGTGGAGGTGCGCAAGCGCGTCGAAGAGGCCGCGGGCCCAGCGTGCTACCTCGCCGGGCTGGGGGCGTTGCCCCCGGCCGACCTCGGCCAGGCTGGTCCCCAATGCGAGTTCCTGCACCAGGAAGGGCCGTCCCGACTGCGGGCCGCCGCCCGGCATGACCCCGTGCGCAATGAGCCGCACAATGGAGGGGTTTCTAAGGCCGCCCAGGACGCCGGCTTCGTTGCGGAGCCGTTGGTGCTGTTTGGGGCCGTTGGCCGCCGCAATTTTGACTGCGACGTCGGGCCCGCCCTCCAGGTCCACCGCACGGAAGACCTCGGCGGCAGAGCCCCGGCCCAGTCGTTCCCTGAGCTGGTAGCGCCCGGAAATGGGAGGGCGCCCGTCGGCTTCCAGGGCCAGTTGCGGGGCCGGTCGGCTCGCTTCGCTGACACTCATGCCGTCAGCGCCATGGACGCGTGATCCTGGCGTGATCCGGCGATCCCTGCATCGAGCTGGAAGCCGCAGCTGCAGCGCCATACCGGGGGAAGCGTGGTGCCATCGGCCCCCATGGACGCAAACGTGTAGCTGGCGCCCTCCCAACCAATTGCCGGCGTGACGAGCTGCATGCGTGTGCCGCAGTGGACCGCCGGTTCTCCCTGCGGCGCTGTGGTGCCGTCCAGGGAGGAAGGGGTCAGGCCCGGAACTGGGGCACCCAAGCGGGGATCAGGCGGCGAAACTTCGAGGAAAGTAACCAACACACTCACGACTCCGTTGGGAAGCAACAGCAGGAACAATCGTAAGCTTACATATAACTAGGCTGACTAGCTAGTCAGGCTAGTGAACTTTTAATTCTTCGCTTTCGTGCACCTGGAGTGACTCCGTCATCCGCTGGAGAAAATCGACCACGATGCGCGCTTCCTCCGCGGACAGGCTCTCCGCAACGGCCATCATGCGGCGGTGCATTGCGCCGAGGGTCTCGCGCACCTCTTTGTCCGATTCAACCGTGGGAACGACGACCACCGAGCGGCGGTCCGAGGGATGCGCTTCGCGGCGGACGTGGCCACTGGCCACCAAGCGGTCAATGAGCGAGGTGGTGGAGGCGCTAGTAATATTGAGGAACTTACTCAGGTCCTTGGGAACAACCTGCTTGCCCGAAGCCTGCACCCTCAGCAGGTACCGCAGGGCGAGGATGTCCGTCTCCCCCATCCCCATGGAGTCCCTGGTGCTGCGGCGGATCTCAGTCTCAGCCGCCCTGTAGTCCCGCAGTGACTTCAACACCGCCGCACTGTAGTCCAGCTGCCCGTCGGGTCCGTACCAGTAGCCGGATCCCTCGTTGCCCGTAGAAACCATGGCATCATTCTAGACCAGCTGATAACTAGCCTGCCAAGCGACCTCTGCATGGCCTACCGGCCGCGAAACGTTATCCGGGCCCTAACGGACGGGAAACACCGGCGTAACCGTGCCCCCGTAGCCTTGTGAGGCATACCCCTCCGGCGAATCGAGGCAGTCATGCAGACCAATCCCAGGCTTAACATCCGCCAGGTTTCCTGGTCCAATCCCGTCGGCGCCGACCTGCGCCGGGCCCAGCAGGCCGAACTGGACGCGCGCTTTGGCCGGGCCGACCACGAACCGGGGCCGCCGCCGTCGGGCGCTGACTGTGCCGTATTCCTCGTGGCGTACGACAAAGGCTCCGGCCAGCCCGTCGGGTGCGGCGGACTTCGCCTCCTGGATGGATCCACCGCGGAAATCAAACGCCTCTACGTCCTGCCCTACACGCGGGGCTCCGGGGTTGCGAGCTCCATCCTGGCAGCCCTCGAAGCAGAGGCATTCCGGCAGGGCATCACCCGCATCAAGGCCGAAGCGGGGTCGGCGCAGCCGGACGGGCGCAACTTCTACCAAAATTCCGGGTTCGAACCAATCCCCAACTTCGGCCCGTACGCCGGCGTGGAGCACTCATACTGCTACGCCAAAAGCATCAACGCCCACAGCGCGGCCCAGACCGCCATGGCCTGACAGCCGCCCTGTTCGGCGTCGCCGTCATACTGGCCCGGGGGCCGGACCGTTCAGCTAACCTCACCCTATGGAAACAGCAGACATCACTTTCCGGACCCGCAAGTGGGTGCGGCCCGAGGACCTCAATGCCAACGGGACGCTCTTCGGCGGCAGCCTGCTGAAGTGGATTGACGAAGAAGCCGCCATCTATGCCATCCTCCAACTCGGCAATGGGCGCGCAGTGACCAAGTACATCTCGGAGATCAACTTCGTCAGCTCGGCTGTCCAGGGCGACCTCATCGAGATGGGCCTGACAGCCACCCGGTTCGGCCGCACCTCGCTGACCATGAGGGCCGAAGTCCGCAACATGATCACCAGGCAGAGCATCCTCACCATCGAGGAAATCGTGTTCGTGAACCTGAACCAGGACGGCAAGCCAGAGCCGCACGGCTACACGGAAATCACGTACGACAGGGACCGCATCCCCACCCACCACCTCAGCGCAACGGCGCCCAAGGACTGAACGTTCTTCCCCGGTTCACGCCAGGGACCTCCACCGTTTCTCCAGCTGGTCAAAAATGAGCAGCCGGGCTGTTTATCGAATCGATAGCCATAACAGCCCGCAATTCACCCTGCCCGGCTATAGGCTGTGCGGACATGCTCCGATTCCAGTCCAGAAATGAGTCCTGATCGTGCGTAAATTGCAGACTTTGGTTGCCGCCGCCGTTGCCGCCACCCTTCTCGCCGGATGCGGCGGAGCTTCCACCCCTCCAGCCTCATCCGGGGACGCTTCCGGGGCCCCGGCAGGTGCATCGGGGGACACCCTTGTGGTCTACACCAACTCCAACGGTGAAGGCCGCGGTGACTGGCTCACGGCCAAGGCGGCGGCTGCCGGGTTCAAAATCGAGATTGTCGGAGCGGGCGGCGCCGATGCCACCAACAAGTTGATTGCCGAGAAGAATAACCCCATCGCGGACGTCGCTTTCGGCCTGAACAACATGTACTTCTCGCAGATCAAGAACGAGGGTGCTTTGGAGGCGTACCAGCCCGCGTGGGCCGGGGACGTTGACAAGGGTCTTGGCGACGGAGAGACATACTGGCCCCTGGTAAAGCAGGCCATCCTCCTGGGCTACAACTCGGACAAGATCAGCAAGGATGCCGCGCCCAAGGACTGGACGGACCTGTGGACCAAGGACCAGTTCAAAAGCCGCTATGAACGGGTGACGGGGCTGGGCACGGCTACGGCGCAGCTGGTTTTCGCCGGCATCCTTTCCCGTTACCGCGATGACTCGGGGAATCTGGGGATTTCCGACGACGGCTGGAAGCAGGTGGAGCAGTACTTCAAGAATGGCAGCCCCGCTGTAGCCAAGACGGACCTCTTTGCCCGTATCGCCTCGGGCGACGTGGACATGGGCCAGATGCCGTCCTCGATCATTGCCGACCGTGAGAAGTCCTTCAAGGTGAACGTGGACACGGTGATCCCTTCAGTGGGGGTCCCCCTTGCCGTGGAGCAGATAGCCCTGGTGAAGGGGACGAAAAAGAAGGAACAGGCGCAGAAGTTCATCGACTGGTTCGGCAGCGCCGATGTGCAGGGTGAGTTCGCGCAGCAGTTCAATTCCATGCCGGTCAACAAGGGCGCCCAGGCGAAGGCAAACCCCGAGGTGGTTGGCTTTTTCGCAAACCTCAAACAGCAGGACATCGACTGGGACTTCGTCCAGAAGAACATGGGCGCATGGGTGGAAAAAATCGAGCTTGAATACATGACGTAACCCGTCCTGCCCGCCACCGTTCCCGCGTCCCCACAGACAGGCTTGCCATGATCCGCTTGGAAGACATCGAAGTTACTTTTGGCGATTTCACTGCCATTCCGCACCTGGACCTGCATGTGCGGCCCGGCGAGTTCTTCACCCTGCTGGGGCCGTCCGGTTGCGGAAAGACAACGGCCCTGCGCACCCTGGCAGGCTTCATCCAGCCATCCAGGGGCACTGTCAGGGTGGACGGAAAAGACGTGACCCGGCTGCCAAGCGATAAACGCCAGGTGGGCATGGTGTTCCAGAACTACGCCCTGTTCCCCAGCATGAGCGTATGGGAGAACATCGCTTTTGGGCTTCGCGTTCGAAAAGAGAAACCTGCAGACAGCGACCGCCTGGTGCGGGACATTGCACGGCGGGTGGAGCTCAGTGATGAGCAACTCGCCAAGAACGTGGCCGAGCTCTCGGGCGGCCAGCAGCAGCGCGTGGCTGTTGCCCGGGCCTTGGTGCTGCGGCCCAAAATCCTACTGCTTGATGAGCCCCTGTCCAACCTCGATGCCAAGCTCCGCCATCAACTGCGGCAGCAGCTCAAGGACCTGCAGAGTGAATTCGGCATCACTACCGTGTACGTCACCCATGACCAGGACGAAGCCCTTGCCATGAGTGACCGTGTCGCGGTGTTCAACAAGGGCGTCATTGAGCAGGTGGGGACACCCCAGGAAATCTACGACCAGGCGGCCACGGAGTTCGTCTGCAACTTCATCGGCGACAGCTCCGTCCTGACCCCGGAGTTTGTCGCAGAGCTCAACCGGTTCTCCGGGGTAAGCCTCAGCACGGACGCCAGGTCATACCTTCGGGTGGAAAAGGCTTCCCTGGACCAGCCTGCTGACGAAGGGACTGCCGTCGGGCTTCCCGCCACGGTGCTTTCCCGCACCTATCACGGCCTGCACAGCCGGTATGTGGTCCGCAGCCATGGCGCGGACATCCGACTCCTGGTCCGGGAGGACGGCGGCGCTCATCCCGAGACAGGCGCCAACACCACCGTCTATGTCCGCCCCAGGCACGTCCTCCAGTACCATCCTGACACTGGTGTTTCGCTGGGCCAGGACCAGGACGAGGCAGTTGCCTTGCCATGAGCGGCAACACCAGAGTGCGCCATATGGCCCGTTCACCCTTCGTCCTGGTGGTGGGCATCGTCCTGACCTGGTTTATCGCCGCCTTCCTGGTGTGGCCAAACATCAACATCCTGATTGCCACGTTCTTTCCCGACGGCAGCTTCTCGGGCCGCGCTGCTGAAAAGCTGTTCTCATCGCAGCGTGCCATGAAGGCATTGGGCAACAGCTTCCTGCTGGCCGCGGCACTGTCCCTGACCGTCAACCTGGTGGGCGTCTTCATCGTCCTGGTGACTCACTACTTCCGGATCCGCGGCTCGAGGATCCTGTTCCTGGGATATGCCACCACCTTCATCTATGGCGGCATCGTGCTGGCGGCCGGGTACAAATTCATTTATGGGGACAGGGGCATCGTGACATCTCTGCTGGTCCGGGTTGTCCCCGGAATGGACCCCGGCTGGTTTTCCGGGTTCTTTGCCGTGCTGGCTGTCATGACCTTTGCCACCACCACCAACCACATGCTGTTCGTTGCCAACGCCCTCAAAGGCATCGACTACCAGACCATCGAAGCCGCGCGGAACCTTGGCGCGTCCACGTGGACCATCCTGCGGCGCATCGTCCTGCCAATGCTCAAGCCCACGCTGTTCGCCGTCACCATCCTGTCCTTCCTCACCGGACTGGGTGCCCTCAGCGCCCCGCAGGTGCTGGGCGGCCGCGATTTCCAGACCATCACACCGATGATCCTGACGTTCACAAACAGCCCCACGTCGCGTGACCTCGCGGCGCTGCTGGCCGTGATCCTTGGCGTGGCCACCATGGTGATGCTCGCCGTGATGTCCCGCCTGGAGAAGGGCGGGACGTACTTTTCGGTATCCAAAGTTTCCTCTGAGCTGCAAAAACAGGAGATCAGCAACCCGGCGGCCAACCTTGCCGTGCATGCCGTGGCATACCTCCTTTTTGCCATCTACACCCTGCCGGTGGTGTTGATCGTGCTCTATTCTTTTGCCGACGGCGCGGCTATCCAGACCGGACAGCTCTCACTGGCAAACCTGACCCTGGACAACTACGAACGCGTCCTCACCCAGCAGTCCGGGCTCCGGCCCTTCATCGTCAGCGTCGTCTACAGCGCCCTGGCCGCTGCCATCGCGGTCGGAGGGCTCCTCTTCGTGGCCCGGCTGCTGCAGAAGTACAAGAACTGGGTTGCTTCGGCTTTTGAATTCCTCCTGCATATCCCCTGGATCCTGCCTTCTGCGCTACTGGCACTGGGCCTGATCGTGAGCTACGACCACCCCAGCCCGCTGGTCGGCGGCGCGGTTCTCACCGGCACCACGGTGATCCTGCTGATCGCGTTCGTCATTGTGAAGATCCCGTTCACGCTTCGAATGCTCAAGGCGTCCTTTGCCTCCGTCAACTCCTCACTGGAGGAGGCGGCAGCAATCATGGGAGCCAAGACACTGTATGTCTTCAGACGGATCCTCCTGCCGCTGGTGCTCCCTGCAGCGGCTGCCATCACGGCTCTGAACTTTAACAGCCTGCTGGATGACTATGACACCGCCATCTTCCTGGCCCACCCCCTGGTGCAGCCGCTGGGTCTGGTGATCAAGTCCAACACGGACGGTGCCGAGGGCACCGAGGGCATAGCGAATACCTTCGTCTATACCGTGCTCCTCATGATCATCACCGGCGTGACGATGTACCTGGTGTACGGCAGGTCGGGGCGGCGGAGGACCAGGAAGCCCCTTCCCGCCGCACCTCCCGCAGGGCCGCTCCCCGCCTCGGGCATTGCCGCCGACCAGGCGACTGCTCAGGATGACCCCGCCCGCCCGGCCGCAGCCGTCCGCTGATCAACCGCCCGCATGGCTGCCGACGGCGGGAGGTTCCTTCCGCCGTCGGGCCAGGTTGAGCAGGGCGTCACGGACGGGCTGGCCACCTTCCGCCAGGGCTACCCGCATCATCACCGCCGAGGCGCGGCTAAGCGCCCGGGTCCGCAGCCACCGCTGCCTGTTGTAGGCGGCAAGTGCCTTCCCCCGCGGCAGGCTGTTCAAGAGGTCCGCCAGGGTGACGGCATCCACCAATGATTCACACGCGCCGCGCCCCAGGTTGGGCATCATGGCATGGGCCGCGTCGCCTGCCAGTACGGCGGTGCCGCGGACGTAGGACCGCAGCGGGGGCGTGGTCCAGATCCGCTGGGCGAGGGAAAGTTCCGGGACCGCGGCGGCAAGCACCGCACTGATGGCGGGAGCGTGGCCGGCAAAGCGGTCCCGGGCCTGCCCAAGAGCCTCCTCAACGTCTATGCCGTTGGGGCCAAGCCCGGAGCGCCAGCTGGCATACCAATTGGTTCCGCCTGGGGACGCTGCGATGCCGAACAGGTCCCCGCGCCCCCAGTATTCGCCCACCTCATCGGGATTGACCGGCGCCGGGATGGTGCCCCGAACGGCAAGGCAAGACGTTGCCCTCGCGTCCGTCGCGGCGCCCCAGACCTGGTGGCGGACCAGGCTGTGAACACCGTCGGCACCCACCACGAGGCCGTCAGCGGGAGGCAATGACCGCAGGTTGCTGGTGACGCGGCGGACGCTTCCCGGGACGGCCCGGTCGAGGAGCGTCAGCAGATCAACCCTGGACATCCCAAACAGCTCGCCGCCGCTGACCGTGGCCCAGGGCTCACCAGCCGCATTGCGGATGGATCCGCTGCCCAGGATGGGACTGACCGCACGGGCCTGGCCCAGGATGCCGATCCGGGCGAGGGCCCGCTGGGCATTGGGCCACATAGCGAGGACGGTGCCAACGGTGGGCAGCTCCGGCCGTTTCTCGTAGACAGTGACCTGGAAACGGTCCGGTTCCAGGCACGCCGCGAGGGCCAGCCCTGCGATTCCACCACCAACGATCGAGATCGTTTCCATGCCCCAATTTTACTACTTTTGTAGTTTATTGGAAGGGGTCCCATTACACTGAATCCATGCCCGACCGACGCACCCAACTGCTTGACGCAGCACTCAGCGTCGTGGCGGACAAGGGAATGAAGGGCCTCACCCACCGGGCAGTGGACGCGGCCGCTGGCCTGGCCGAAGGCACCACGTCCAACTACTACCGCAGCCGGGCAGCGTTGGTGGAAGCGGTCCTGGACCGCCTGCTCCAGCTGGACGCCGAACTTCTGCAGGACGTGGGTCCGGCAGGAACCCCACGGGACGTTGACCAGCTGGCAGGACAGCTGGCGGGGATGGTACTGGCGCTTTCCCGGCAGCATTCAGGCCTTACCCGGGCCCGGCTGGCCCTTTCGCTGGACCGTCCCGAAGCCGTGACAGCCGGGCACCACCTCCTGCTCGGCGGACTCGAACAGATGCTGGCAACACTTGGAGTGCCTGCCCCCGCGGCCCGGGCACGGGACGTGGCGGATTACGCGGACGGCGCCCTGCTGCACCTGCTCACGGTGCGCCGCGAAGACGATCCCAACCCCAAAGCCATCGCCGCCACCATCCGGCGCCTGCTGATGCACTGACGCCCCCGGGCCGCCGTCGTACTCCTGTCAGGAAGCTCCGGGCCAGCCCGTGTAAGCCTCGGCGAGGTAGGCCATGCCGTGCCGGGAGGAGACCACCGAGTTCAGTTCGCCGAGCTGCTGCCGGGCACGGGAAAAGTCGTCGGCGTCCGCGGGAGTGTGAAGCATGGTGGTCATCCAGTACGAGAACTGCTGCGCCTTCCACACCCGGTCCAGGGCACGGTCGCTGTAGCCCTCGAGGATTGCGTCGGAGCCGGAGTTGTAGTGGCTGTCCAGCCCCTCGAACAGGACCCGGACGTCGTTAATGGCGAGATTAAGGCCCTTGCTCCGGTGGGCGGCACCGTGTGGGCGGCGTCGCCCGCCAGGAACAGGTTGCCGTGGCGCATGGGGGTGTGGACGAAACTGCGGAACGGCAGCACCATCTTCTCCAGGACCGGGCCTTCCTTGAGCTCGAAGCCGTTGCCGTTGACGCGGCTGCGGAATTCGGCCCAGATCCTGTCGTCATCCCAGTCCGCCGCGTTTTCCCCGGGGTCGCACTGGAAATACATCCGCTGCATGGTTTCGGTGCGCTGGCTGATCAGGGCGAAGCCGTTGGCCGAGTTGGCGTAGATGAGTTCGTCGGAGCTGCGCGGCGCCTGGGCCAGGATGCCGAACCAGGCGAAGGGATATTCGTGGAAGTACCACTTGCGGCGCCCCTCGGGGATCTGGACCCGGCAGTGGCTGCGTGAGCCGTCCGCGCCCACCAGGAAGTCGGCCTGGATCTCGAAGTCGAGGCCGTCGGCATCGGTGAACCAGACCTTCGGCTTTGCCTCCAGGTCATGGACGGACGTGTTTGTGACGCTGTAGCGGACATCGCCGCCGTCATCCTTCCGGCGCGCGGCCAGGTCCAGGAAGACGTCCGTCTGCGGGTACAGCCACACGGACTCCCCCACCAGGCCTTTGAAGTCGATGCGGTGGCTTTCGCCGTTAAAGCGCAGTTCGATGCCGTCATGCCGGTCGCCGTCGCGCAGCACCCGGTCCGAGACGCCGCTGTCCACCAGCAGGTTGACGGTCCCGTGCTCCAGGATGCCGGCACGCACCGTGTGGGCGATTTCCTCGTGGCTGCGGATCTCGATCACCGTTGACTCGATCCCCGCCGTGGACAGCAGGTGGGAGAGCATAAGGCCCGCGGGACCGCCGCCCATGATGGCTACCTGCGTGGTGACGACTTTTCGTGCCATGGTCTGTTTCTCGCTTCATTGCGGGGCCGCCGTTGGCGTACCGGTTGTTTCCTCTGCCCATCAGTGTGCGCGAAAGAGAGTGACCTCCGTTACGGCAATTCCGCTGAATGGTGCCAGGAATCAGCAAGCTGCCGGGCGATCCCCCGGGCGGCCGTCTGCAGCGCCGGTACCAGCGCCTGGAGGCGCATCTCGCGGAGGGGAACCACGACGCCGAGCGAAGCCACCGCGAGATGCCTGCGGTTGAGGACCGGGACGGCTATGCCCCAGGTGTCCGGGTCCACCGCGGCCTTGAGCTGCGCGTATCCCTCCCGGCAGGTTTCGGCGAGCAGCGCCCGGACGGCGTCCGGCCCGGCCATCCCGTCAGGGTCGGGCAACTGGCCGAGGTATTCCTCCTGCACCGCCTTGTCCTGGTGCGCCATCAGCGCCAGGCCAGCGGACGAAATGTGGACAGGCATCCTTCCTGCCACCTGGGCCCGGTTGGCCACCGAACCCCGCCGGGACAGCCGCTCGACGAACAACACCTCCCAGCCATCCAGGACCGCCAGGTTCACATTCTGGTTCAGGACCTGCTGGATGTCCTCCATGAACGGCATGGCGGCCTGTCGAAGGGCGAGCGTGGGGGACGCCCTGTTCACCAACTCCCACAACCGGACGCCGGGGCGGACCGTGCCGCCGGGCGCGGTCTCGAGCAACCGGTGGGCGGCGAGTTGGCCCACCAGCCGGTGCGTGGTGGTCAGCGGCAGGCCCGCCCGCTGGGCAAGTTCGCTGAGCTGCAGGGCGGTGACATCCGGCGGGAAGGCGGAGATCAACCGGACAATCCGGTCCACCACCGAATCACCGGATTGTGAGTTGGCCACCGCTGACACCCGCTTCCATTCAATGGGGAATCCAGCGTACCCCGGAAAGGACGCGGCAGGGTGCCGAGTCGCCCCCCCGGACAGGTGCGGCGAAAGGGAAAGGCGGTCAGGCCGTCGTCGCGCTTTGCCTGGCACGGCGCCAGGCCCCGGGGGCCAGCACCACGGCGATGCCGACGGCGGCGCCAATGACGGTCTCGATGATGCGGTCGCGCAGCAGGGCGGACGGCGAGGCGGGGACCACCAGGAGTGTGGAGACCAGCGCCAGTGGTGTCACGAAGACCTGGGCCAGGAGGTACTGGCGGATGATAAACATCTCGGCGCCGAACTGGCAGAGCGCCATCACCAGCACGGTCTGCCAGGGCTGCAGGCCTATCAGCAGGACCGCGGCCAGGACCAGCAGTCCCAGGACGGTCCCGATGATCCTTTGGATGCCGCGGCGTACCCGGTGCCGGGTGGTGTGGCCTACCAGGGGAACCACGGCGGCCACCATGGCCCAGTAATTGTGCCCGAATCCCAGCCGGCCGCCTGCCCACGTGGCCAGCGAGCCGGCAAGTCCCGCGGCCACCAGGTAGCCGGACCCTTCAAGCCACGCTGTTCGCTTCTCAGCGCGGGTCCGCCGGATCCGGGGAGGCCTGGTCCAGGGGGTCCGGTGGCTGGCGATGATGCGGGAAGAGAAGCCCACCAACAGCGCGAAAACGGTGGTGAGGACTGCCACCAGCATGCCCTGCCACAAGGGTGGCTGGTTGGGAATGGAGGCGATGGCGGCGAACGCGAAGATGTGGAAGAGCGAACCGGCCGGCCGCAGCCTCAGCCAGGAGATGGCGACGGAGCAGGCGCCGGCCACCAGCGTTGTGGCCAGGACCAGCAGCCAGGTGTGGGTGGCGGCGTCCAGGCCCCAGACCGGTCCCATCCGCGCCGCGACCGCCGCCAGGAAGATCACCAGCAGCATCAGCAGCCCTGCCCGCAGCTGCAGCACGAAGCGGACCGCATGTGGTTCGCCGCGGCCGTAGATCCCGGTGAAGGCGCCAAAGGACGCGAAGATTGCCAGGTCCAGCCTGTTCAGCAGCACCAGTGTGATGAGGGGGACAAAGACGCCCACCGCGCACCTGAACGCAGGGTGGTGGTCCTTGTTGCCAGGGCCAATGCTGAACATTTCGGCAAGCATCTTCACGGGCAGCGCCTTCCTGGGGGTAAATTCTGACGGGCGGCGGCGCTGACGTTCCGGATAAATCCTACGGCGCGTGCTACCGAAAGCCCCCGTCGCGTTCCCATGAATGGAATCGGAAGGCAACGCGGCGGTAACAGCGCCGCACGATGCTTGATCCATGAAGCGCCTTCCACACAACACGCCCGCCGCCGAGCTTCGCTGTGAGGTGTGCGGCCAGATGCCCGAGCCGCCCAAGGGACGCCTGACCCTGGCGAACGTGGCGGCGATGCTGCCCATCGAGCTGCTGGTGCATGCCCTGGTACTGGAGGCCCACCTCCCCTACGTGGCGAAGGTGCTGGTGCTGACCTTCACTGCAACGGTCCTGGTGATCTGGGTGGCCGAGCCGTCAGCCGCCCGGATCCTGCTCCGCTGGCTGCACGCGCCGGCCCTGCGGCGCCGCCGGCAGCTGGCGGCAGCCCCTTCGCTGTGGCGCGCCCGGACCGTACTGCGGGACCAGCCCGGCTCACTGCAGCGGATTACACGCGCGCTGGCGCGGCTGGACACCAACATTTTGAGCATCCACGTCCACCCCGTGCCGGGCGGCGTCCTGGACGAGTTTGTGTTGTCCGTGCCGGGGGACGTGGGCGAGAGTGAGTTGCTGGCGGCACTGCACGACGGCGGGGGAACCGGCGCCCATGCGTGGCCCACCACGGCGCTGGCCATGGCCGACGGGCAGACCGGGGCGCTCACCCTCGCGGCGCGGATCGCCGCAGCCCCGGACGAACTGCCGCTGGCGGTGGCCGAGCTGCTGCACGCACGGATCATCCCGCCGTCGGACGCCGGCACCAGCGCCGCCGACGACGGGACGTACCTCAAGATCCCCACTGCATGGCAGGGGCCTATTGCCTTTTCCCGGCCCGGGGAACCCTTCACGCCGGCAGAGTCGGCCCGCGCCCACCGGCTTGCGGAGCTGGCCGAGATACTTTCCCACCGGCGCGAGGACTCCCCGGCATAGCCAGCCGGGGGCAGTCACAATCCGTTCGCACGGCCTGCCGGCGCGGGGACAGCAAGAAACCCTTGACAGTGGCGGGAGTCACTCCTACCTTTGATTTTGGGATCCCAAGTTGGGATCCCAAAAATGCGGCAGCACCTGGCGCTCCGGATCGCCTGGCGCACCGCCCTCCCGCCCGGCAGGCGCACCTGCCCTGCCGGGCGGACTCCATGCACCTTACGCTCCCTCCCCCATCCGTAAACTTCCCCGTGAAGGAGAAGCTGTGTCCATCCCAAACACTGAAACAACGGCCACGCCAGACGAGGCCGCAGCCCTGACCACCGAACAATCCGGAAAGGGCGGCACGCAACGGCGCACTGCCGTCCGCTGGAAGCTCTTCCTGCTGCTCCTGGTCCTGGTGTCCGTCAATTACATCGACCGCGGATCCATCTCCGTGGCGCTGCCCATCATCCAGAAGGAATTCAACCTGGCGCCCGAACTGGTGGGCCTGCTGCTGTCCGCCTTCTTCTGGACCTACGCCCTGATGCAGGTCCCCGTCGGCTGGCTGATCGACAAGTTCGGGCCGCGCAAGGTCATGACGGCGTCCTGCCTCGGCTGGGGCGCAGCCACGGCGGCGTCCGGCATGGCCGGCGGCTTCCTGAGCATGTTCATTGCCCGTCTGGGCATCGGCGTCACCGAGGCCGGGGTGATGCCCGCCGGCGGCAAGCTCAATGCCATCTGGATGCACAAGTCCGAACGCGGCCGCGGCGCCACCATCCTGGACGCCGGCGCACCGCTCGGCGCAGGGCTGGGCGGCATCATCATCGCCGGCCTCATCGCCTCCACCGGGAGTTGGCGCTGGTCCTTCGTCATCGCCGGTGCGGCCACCGTCCTCATGGGCCTCGCCGTTTGGTGGTACGTCCGGGACAATCCCCGCCAGCACCGCGGCGTCAACGACGCCGAGGCCTCCTACATCGAAGCCTCGCATGCCGCCGAGGACGCCGAGGCAGCCGTGGATGGCAGCAAGGGCAGGCGCGGCCTGCTCCCCTACCTCAAGTTCCGCTCCTTCTGGGCCATGTGCCTGGGCTGGCTGGGATTCAACGGCGTCTTCTACGGCCTGCTGACCTGGGGCCCGCTGTACCTGGCCCAGGCCAAGGGCTTCGACCTGAAAACCATCGGCTGGTCCACGCTGGTCATCTTCGGTGCCGGCTTCGTCGGCGAAATCATCGGCGGCACCATCGCCGACAAATGGCGGGCATCCGGCGCATCGGCAAACCTGGTGATGCGAACCCTCCTGGGCATCTCCAGCGCCATCGTGGTGGCCGGCCTGGTGGGCGTCACCGTGGTCCCGGACGCAACCACCGCCGTCGTCCTGCTCTCGCTCGTCCTGTTCTTCCTGCGCTGGGTGGGCCTGTTCTGGAGCATCCCGGCCATCCTGGGCGGACGCACCAACGCCGGCGTCCTGGGCGGTGCCATGAACCTCAGCGGCAACATCTCCGGCTTCGTCACCCCCATCGTCGTCGGCCTGATCGTCGGGGCCACCGGTTCCTACACCTGGGCCCTGCTGTACTTCGTCGGTTCCGCAGTGATCATGGGCGCCTCAGTCCTCACCCTGAACTACAACAAACGGCTTCCTGTCTAAGCTGACCCTCGCAGGGAAACTTGCAACCAACGCCCCCGCAGCCGGGAGCAGTGCCAACGAGAATCCGAAATGGAGCATCATGCTGACCGCAGAAGAGACCCAGGACAAGGACCGCCCCCTTCGCGAGACTGTCCGGGACACCCTCCGCACCCGGATCTTCGAAGGACACTACGCTCCCGGCACGCGGCTGGTGGAACGCGACCTCGCTGCGGAATTCTCCGTCTCCCGGCTGCCGGTGCGCGAGGCCCTGCGGATGCTCCGCCAGGAAGGCCTTATCAGCGACCGGGGCGCCCGCGGGGCCGAGGTGAGCAGCCTCAGCCCCAAGGACGTGGAAGACCTCTTCGACGTCCGCCAATCCCTGGAGGTGCTGGCCTGCCGGCTCGCCGCCAAGCGGGCCACCACGGAAGACCTGGCCTACCTCGAGGGTCTGCTGGACAACGCGGAGGCCTTCCTGGCCAAGGGTTCGGTCATGGAGGCACACCGCGCCAACAGCGAATTCCATGACGCCATCACGGCCATCGCGGACAACAACTTCCTCAAGTCCGCCCTGGAACCCCTCCAGGGCCGCATGCACTGGCTGTTCCGGCACGTCAGCGACCTGCCCGAGCTCATCCGCGAACACCGCGAACTGTACGCCGCCATCGCCAGCGGCGACCCGGACAAGGCAGCCGCCCAGTCCGCTTCCCACATTGGCAAGTACCGGGACCAGTTCCCCGAAGACTTCCAAAAGACCGAACCAGAATTCCACCGGAAGAGAAAATGAAACTCCTGGTCATCAACCCCAACATCAGTGCCGACGTCACGGCGCTGATCGAATCCGAGGCCCTCCGCGCCGCCTCCCCCGGCACCGAGCTGCTGGTCCGGACCGCCGGCCACGGCGTGGAGTACATCGAGACCCGCTTCGAAGCACTCATCGCCGCCGGCGCTGTAGCCGAAATCATCGCCGAACACACCCGGCCCGGGGCAGACCCTGTGGACGCCGTGGTGGTGGCTGCCTTCGGCGACCCCGGCATGCCGGCACTCAAGGAAATGGCGGACGTCCCCGTCATCGGCATCACCGAGGCCGCCCTGTCCGCGGCAGCGCTGCTGGGCCACCGGTTCTCCATCATCGCCATCTCCGACCGCATCAAACCCTGGTACCGGGAGTGCGTGGAGCGCTTCGGCCTGGCGGGACGGCTTGCTTCCATCCGCTCCATCAACGACTCCCTCACCAGCATCGCCTCCGTCCAGCAGGACTTCCGGGACACCCTGCTGGCACTCAGCCGGCAGGCCGTAGCCGAGGACGGCGCCGACGTCGTCATCCTTGCAGGCGCACCACTGGCCGGGCTGGCCCGCGACCTCAAGGGACAAATCCCCGTACCGGTGGTTGACGGGATCTCGGCCGGGATCCGCGTGGCGGAGGCCGTGGCCGCGCTGCAGTCCGGCCTGCACCGCGCCGGCGCCTTCGCCCCACCGCCGGCCAAGGACCGCAAGGGCCTTTCCGGCAACCTGGACGCAGTCTTCGCCGCCCGCCAGGAGCCCGCCGGCACTCCGCAGCCCGCAGCCTAAGCAGACTTCACCATTCCAGGAAGGACACCGATGTCCCACCAGCCAGACCTTGTTATTTCCAATGCCACCGTGGTGAACAGCGACGGCCGCCGGGAAGCCCACATCGTGGTTTCCGAGGGCCGGATCGCAGCCCTCGTGGATGCCGCCCAGCCCGTCCCGACAGCCGGCCGCACCATCGATGCCATGGGCAAGCTCGTGATCCCCGGCGGCGTGGACGGACACTGCCACGTGGCGCAGGTGACCGGCCGCTTCCGCACGCTGGACGACTACCGCACCACGTCCACGGCAGCCCTGTGGGGCGGGACCACCACCATCATCGACTTCGGCATCCCCCGGGACGCCCAGGAAAGTCCCCTGGCCGCCGTCCTGCACAAGAAGGAACTCGCCACCCAGTCCCGGTGCGACGTGGCCCTCCACGGTGCCGTCATCAGCTGGGACGAAACGGTGCCGTGGCAGCTCGAACAGCTGGCCGCGGAAGGCGTCCGTTCGGTGAAGATGTACACCACGAACCGCGGCACCACCATGGCAGACGGCGATACCATCCTGAAGGTGATGCGGGAGATGGTCCGCCTGGACGGGCTCACGTACATCCATGCCGAGCACGACCCCATCATTGCCGACTGCACGGAACAGCACGCCCAGGACGGCCGGATCGGCATCGAGCACCTGCACCGGACCCGGCCTGAGCTGGCTGAGGAGATCTCCGTGAAGGAGACCCTGGCCATGGCCGAATACACGGGCGCGCCGGTCTATTTTGTCCACCAGTCCACACCCGGCGCCGTGGACCTGGTGGCACAGGCACGTGACCGCGGCCTCGACGCATACTCCGAAACCTGCCCGCACTACGTCACCCTGGACGACTCCGTCTACGCGTCCACCTTCCCCGAGTGGTTTGCCTGCTGCCCGCCCATGCGCAGCGCGGAAACCGTGGCGGCCCTCAAGGAGCGGCTGGTGTCCGGTGCCATCCACGCCATGTCCTCCGACCACTCCTGCTACGACCTGTCGCAGAAACGCGAGCGCACCGACGACGTGCGTGCCATGCCGCACGGACTCCCCGGCGTGGAGACGCGCATGCCGGTCACCTTCACGGCCATGACGTCCGCAGGTGCCACGGTGGAGCAGTTCGTCAGCGCATTCTCCGCCGAACCCGCACGGATCAACGCCGTCCCCGGCAAGGGCCGCATCGCCGAGGGGTTCGACGCCGACCTGGTGATCTTCGACCCCGCCGAGGAACGCACGGTGGACGGCGCAGCACTGCACATGGGAACTGACTTCTCGCCCTTTGACGGGACGGCGTTCACGGGCTGGCCCGACGTCGTTGTTTCCAACGGCCGCGTGGTCCTGGACAGGGACGGCTTCCATGACCCCGGAGCCACCGGCCGTTTTATCCACCGCAACTGCTTCAGGGAGCATCAATCAACAGCCGCCGAATCCCACCAGCCCGCCGGGATCTTCTAGGAGCCTCCATGCCTGCAACTACACGCCCCCGCCGCATCGGCATGATCGTGCCGTCCTCCAACACCTGCCTGGAACCCCAGACGTACCGCATCCTGGGCGGCCGGGACGACGTCACGGTGCACTTCACCCGGATCCCCGTCACCCGGATCGCCCTCGATGACTCCTCCGACCGCCAGTTCGACCCCGCGGTCATGCGCGGGGCGGCACAGCTGCTGGCGACGGCGGACGTGGACGTGATTGCCTGGAACGGCACGTCCGGCTCATGGCTGGGGTCGTCCCACGACCGGGAACTGGCCGCGGAGATCACCGGCGCCACGGGTATACCCGCCACCACCTCCACGCTGGCCTACCTCGAGGCATTCCGGGCCTTCGGCACCGAACGGATCGGCCTGTTCACGCCCTACACGGAGGACGTGAACCGCCAGGTGATCGCCTGCTATGAGCGCGAAGGGATTAAAACCGTGGACCACCGGGCCCTGGGCCTGAGCGACAACGAGTCCTTCGCCCGCGTCAGCGACGACGAGATGCGCCCGGGCTCCCTGGAACTGGCCGCCGCGGCGCCCGACGCCCTGGTGTACCTGTGCACCAACCTGTACGGGGCCAACATCACCGCGGAAATCGAGGAAACCACCGGTGTTCCGGTCCTGGATTCCGTGGCCGTCACGCTCTGGCACGCCTTGAAGCTCGCGGACGCGCCGCTGCTGGACTTCCGCTGGGGCCGGCTGCTGGGGTAGAACCCCTGCATCCGCAGGTCCCTACATCCGCAGGGTCAGGGCACCGGGCTCCATGGTCATGAGCACGTGCTTACCCTGGCCCTCGTGGTCGCCGTCCAGCTGGTAGTCGTCCTTGTGTTCCAGGGTGATCTCAACGGTCTTGCCCTGGAAGTACTCCACGGCGGTGTCCTTGCCCCGGCCCTTGCCGATCATCCCTGCCACCACGGAGAGCCAGCCCAGCTTGCCGTGGTGGGGTGCCAGGACGGCAATGTCCAGCAGGCCGTCGTCGATTTTGGCGTCCGGGAAGATTTCCAGGCCGCCCTGGACCTTGCCGCAGTTGCCCACCATGACGCTGCGCACGCCGCGGTGGACCACTGATTGGCCGTCGATCACCACGGTTGCCTTCACGGGCTTTCCGGGCAGGTTACGGATGCCGGCATCCACGTAGGCCAGCCAGCCCACTTTGTCTTTCAGGTCCTCGTTGGTGTCCGCCATGATGGTGGCGTCGTAGCCCATGCCGGCCATGACCAGGAACAGCTGGTCCTTGTCCGGGTCGCTGCGGCGGGCACGGACCACGTCGATCTTCCGTTCGGTACCGATCAGCGCACCGGCCATGGCGCCGTCGTAATCGGTGACGTCCATGCCCAGGTTGCGGGCCAGCAGGTTCCCGGTGCCCAGGGGCAGCAGGCCCATGGGGGTCTCGCCGCCGGAGAGCACCTCGGCCACGCAGCGCACGGTCCCGTCACCCCCTGCAGCGATCACGATGTCCGCCCCCTGCTCCAGCGCTTCCTTGGCCTGCCCCACGCCGGGATCCTCCTTGGTGGTCTCAAGCCAGATGGCTTCCCCCCAGCCGTTTTCCACGCAGTGCTTGGCCACCAGGCCGCGCACGTCGATGTCCACCGGCTTGGCGGGGTTGACGATGATGGCGGCGCGCTTGGGTGAAGTGGAGCTGATGTCAGTCATGGCGTCCTCTGATGGCGGATGGAAAGCAAGCTTCTGAAAGAAGGGTAACCCGGCACGGGGGTGGTCACGCGCAGCGCGGGGCCTACAGGGCCTTCACCGCGCCCAGCACCTGGGCCAGGGATTCCTTGGCATCGCCAAACAACAGCGAGGTCTGCGGTTCATACAGCAGGTCATTTTCGATGCCCGCGAATCCCGGCCGCATGGACCGCTTCAGGAACACCACCTGCCGCGCCTCCGCCACTTCCAGGATGGGCATGCCGTAGATCGGGGACCCGGAAGAGGTCTTGGCGGCCGGGTTCACCACGTCGTTGGCACCCACCACCAAAGCCACGTCCGCGGTCTTGAACTCCGGATTGATCTCGCCCATCTCCTTCAGTGACTCGTACGGCACATTGGCCTCGGCCAGGAGTACATTCATGTGCCCGGGCATGCGGCCGGCCACCGGATGAATGGCGAAATCCACCTCGATCCCCCGGGCCTCCAAAGCCAGCGCCAGTTCCGCGGCCGTGTGCTGGCCCTGGGCCACCGCAAGTCCGTACCCGGGGACGATGATCACGCGCTGGGCGTAGCCCAGCAGGACCGCCACGTCCTCCGGCGAGGACGAGCGCACCGGACGCTCGCTCACGGCGGTGGATCCCGCCGTCGAGCCTCCCCGGAAAGCACCGAACAGGATGCCCGCCACGCTGCGCCCCATGGCCGCCGCCATGGCCCGGGTGAGGATGGTGCCGGAGGCGCCCACCAGGGTGCCGGCCACCACCAGCAGGACGTTGCCCAGCACCAGGCCGGACGCCGCGACGGCCAGTCCGGTGAACGCGTTGAGCAGCGAGATGACGATGGGCACGTCGGCGCCGCCCACGGGCAGCACCAGCAGGACACCGGCGGCGAGGCCCAGGACCAGCAGGAGGACCGCAAGGGGCAGCGAAGCGGTCATCACCACGGCCACGCCGGCGGCCACCGCGGCCAGCAGGACCACGGCCATCACCACGGGAAGCCCGGGGAACACCACCGGGCGGGTGGTCATGAGCTCCTGCAGCTTGGCGAAGGTGATGCCTGATCCGGCAAAGGACACGGCGCCCACCAGGAGCGTGAAGACAATGGCCACGCGCACCCAGGGATTTTCCGCGTGGCCCAGCTCCAACAGCGCCACCAGGGCCGCCGCCCCGCCGCCTACGCCGTTGAACAGGGCCACCAGCTGCGGCATCTGGGTCATTTTCACGCGGCGTGCCACCGGAGCTGCCACCGCGGAACCGACCGCAATGGCGGCCAGGATCCAGGGAACGTTCTCCAGCCGGGCGGACAGGAAAACAGTGGCGACGGCGATCAGCGCCCCTAGTGCACCCACCAGGTTTCCGCGGCGGGCGGTGCGGGGAGAGCTGAGCCCGCGCAGGGCCAGAATGAAGCAGACCGCCGCGGCGAGGTAGAGCAAGGAGGTCCAGACCGGATCGAGGACGCTCATTTGCCGCCTGCCTTGGGCTCCGCGCCTGTCCTGGCGGCGTCCTTTTTCGCGTGGAACATGTGCAGCATCCGGTCCGTCACCACGAACCCGCCCACCAGGTTGGCGGTGGCAAGGACGACGGCGAGCAGCGCCACGGCCAGGACCCACGGGTTGGCTGCCTGGCCGGCCACGATGATGGCACCCACCAGGATGATGCCGTGGATGGCGTTGGCGCCGGACATCAGCGGGGTGTGCAAAGTGCTGGAGACCTTGGACACCACTTCGAAGCCAACGAACACTGCCAGGACCGTGATGGTCAGCAGGGCTGTTCCGTCCATCAGAGCGCTCCTTCCTGCCGGGCCACAGCTGCCGGTGTCCCTGCTGCCGTAGCCGCACGTGCTGCCAGCAGCTCCGCGGTGGGCTGGTGCCGTACCTCCCCGGCGTGGGTGAGGCAGGCGCCCGCCACCACTTCGTCATCGAAGTCGAGGACAAGCGCACCGTCCCGGACCATGAGTGCCAACAGGTTGGCCACGTTTTTGGCGTAGAGGCGGGAGGCGTCCGAGGCCATGGCGGAGGCGGCGTCCTTCAGCCCCACCAGCGTGATGTGCCCGGTGCCGTCGCCCGTGGGGATGGGGATGTCCCGGCCGGGCACGGAGCCCTCCACGTTCCCGCCGGACTCTGCCGCCAGGTCGACGACGACCGAGCCCGGGCGCATGCCCTGCACCATCTCGCGGGTCACCAGGAGGGGCGCCGGGCGCCCGGGGACGGCCGCCGTCGTAATCAATACGTCCGACTGCGCCACGTGCGGTGCCAGCAGCTGCCGTTGCCGGGTGCCGGCGTCGGAGCTTAGCTGGCGGGCATAGCCGCCGGCTGCCTCCGCGGTCTCGAGGTCCAGCCTGATGAAGGTGCCGCCCATGGACGCCACCTCATCGGCGGACGCCGGGCGGATGTCGTTGGCGAAGACGCGGGCACCCAGGCGCTTGGCCGTGCCAATGGCCTGCAGCCCGGCCACACCGGCCCCGAGCACCAGCACGCGGGCCGGCGGGATGGTGCCCGCGGCAGTCATGTACAGGGGGAAGAAGCGGGGCAGCCGGATGGCGGCCTCCAGTACGCTGCGGTACCCGGCCACCAGCGCCTGGGACGTCAGGGCGTCCATGGACTGGGCGCGGGAAATGCGGGGCACCAGTTCCAGGGCAAAGGAGGTCACCCCGTTGTCCGCGAGCGCCTGGACTGCCGGGAGTTCGGACGACGGCGACGCGAGCCCCACGGTCACGGCTCCCTTTTTGAGGCACGCGGCAACGCGCGGGTCCAGGGGACGGACGTGGGCCAGGATGTCGACGGCGGAGATGTCCAGTTCCGGAACAACGGCCGCACCGGCGTTGTGGTATTCGGCGTCTGCGTGTCCGGCCCCGTTCCCCGCACCGGCTTCCACGGCGACGTCAAGTCCCATCCCGGTCAACTGCCTGACGGTATCCGGCGTGGCAGCCACACGCCGCTCACCCTCCCGGCGTTCCCGCGGAATCCCCAGTTTCACCCGCCGACTCCTCTTCCTGACGAGCAATGCAGCGGCTCTGCTGCACGCAGTTGGCTAGAGTCTAGGGCCACTGCTGCCGCTGCGGGAGTAGTGACGCCGGCTTCGGTGGCAAAGCGTTACCTCAGCCGCACCGGGAACCTCGGTCAGTGCGCGGCCCGGCCCGCTTTGGGGGTGGCAGGGGCGGCCTTGGGTACCGGTCCGCCGTAGTCGAGCGCGATGCGCCGTGCGGCTTCCATCAGCTGGGGCAGGACTGACGCTTCGATGTCCTGGGCCGCAGCCCTGTGGGTCTGCAGCGAAACGTTGGCCGCGGCCACAACCTCATGTCCGCGCAGGACCGGGACGGCCACGCCCCGCAGGCCTTCCTCCAGTTCCTGCGACACCATGGCCCAGCCCCTGGTCCTTGCCGCCTCCACCTCGGCACGCAGGTCCTCGACGCTGCCGATGGAGCGGTCGGTGAAGCGTTGCAGCCGGACCGAGTGGAGGTAGTCCTCCAGCTGCGGCGCGGGGAGCCCCGCAAGGAGGACCCTGCCCATGGAGGTGGCCCAGGCCGGGAAGCGGGTACCCACCGTGATGGACACGCTCAGCAGGCGCGGTGAGGGTATACAGGCGACGTAGACCACGTCACCGCCATCCAGGATGCACAGCGACGTTGTCTCATTGAGCTCCGCCGCCAGGTCCCTCAGATGCGGCTCGGCCACCCGGGGCAGCGTCAGTGCGGCCAGGTATGACCGGCCCACATCCAGGGACCGCGCCGTCAGCTCGAAAGCCGGCCCGTCAGCACGGAGGTAGCCAAGGTCGGCGAGGGTGAGCAGGAAGCGCCGGGCAGATGCCCGGGTCATGTCCGTCCGGGCGGCCACCTGCGACACGGTAAGGCGGGGCTGGTCCGGGGTGAAGGCCAGCAGGACATCAAAGGCCTTCTCAACCGACTTAACGAAGTAGCCTGCCTGCTCCTCCACGTTGCTGTTCCCCTCCGAACCAACCGGGCATGCCGGCACGGGACTGCCGGTCTTTCGCACCTGTTCGATCATATCGGGCGGGGAAGACCCCGCCCGGCGACGGCCAGCCTAGTGGGTATCCCGAAGCCGGACGAGCGTGTCCTGCAGCAGACTGCCCGCTCCGCTGTCCAGGCCCAGAAGTGGCACCATGGCCACCGCCTGCTCCCGAAGGTGGTCCCACCCGTCGATGCACCGCACGCCCATTGCCTGTGCGCAGGCAACGGTGGCGGTGGTATGCCGGGCGTACACGAAGTCGTACAGGACGGCATCCGGGGCCAGTGCGGCACCGCCCCAGGCCGGCACGTCAGACCTGCTTTTTCCAATGGGCGTCGCGTTGACGATCAGGGAAGCACCAGCGGCGGCCTCCTGGGCTTGCTCCCACGTGACGCCGCGCGCGTCGAGGCCCAGCTCGCGCGCAAGCTCCAGCAACTCCGCGGAAGCATGGGGATCGCGGTCGGTGATGGACACAGCCCCCACGTGTTTCCGGATGGCAATGAGGGCCGCACGGGCGGCTCCCCCTGCTCCGAGCAGGAGGGCATGGCGCTGGTAGGTGTTGCCGAGCAGCACTTCGGCAGCGGTGATGTCGGTGTTGTGGCCTTCCAGGCCGCCGCCCGCCCGCAGAAGCAGGTTGCAGGCCCCGCTCAGCCGCACGGACTCGTCAGCATTATCGGCTGTTTCAGCTGCCCAGTGCTTGTGCGGCATGGTCACGTTGGCGGCGAGCATATCCCGTTCCAGGAGCCTCCTGCGGACCTGCGCAAGATCGCCGTGGGGTGGGACATCCCATGCCTCGTACGTCCAGCCGTTGCCCAGCCGGGCCAGAACCGGATTCCAAAGCCCGGGCGACATGGCCTGGGAAGCCGCCGACCCGATCAGGACCAGCCGGAAAGCCTGGGTGCGAGGTTCCATACAAAGATCCACCTTCCGCCGACATCGACGTTGTGATTGCCGTCACCGGCTAGTATCCTCTTTCTAGGCGCATTTCGCACACTTGTTCGGAATGCGTACAAATTAGAAAAAGATCCCCACCTTCAGCGTGGAAGGGACCCCACAATGACCAACATCGCAGCAGGAGCCCAGGCCCAGTCGACGCCTGAGGCGCAGCGCCGTCTCAGGCGCGCAAAAAAGGCAGCGTTGGCAGCCTTCCTCGGCGGCGCACTGGAGTACTACGACTTCTTCATCTACGCCACGGCCGCCTCCCTCGTCTTCTCAAAGATCTTCTTCCCTGCGGGCGATCCCACCGTGGCGCTCATCGCGTCCTTCGCCACCTTCGGTGTCGCCTACGTCGCGAGGCCGTTCGGCGCAGTGGTGTTCGGGCACCTGGGTGACAAGATCGGCCGCAAGAACACCCTCGTGCTCACCCTCGTCCTGATGGGCAGCGCCACCTTCCTGATCGGCGCCCTGCCGGACTTCAGCCTGGCAGGTTACTGGGCCCCCGGACTGCTGGTGGTGCTGCGCCTGCTGCAGGGCCTGTCCGCCGGCGCTGAAACCGCCGGCGCTTCGGCCTTGTCCACGGAGGAAGCCCCCGAGGGCCGCCGTGGTTTCTTCGCCAGCTTCGCCATGAGCGGCATTTCGGCCGGCATCGTGCTGGCGTCCCTTGCCTTCCTGCCCGTGGCTGCCATGAGTGAAGCAGACCGGATCGCCTGGGGCTGGCGGATTCCGTTCTGGCTCTCCCTGGTGGTCCTCATCGTCGCCTATCTCGTACGCCGCTCCCTGGAGGAACCGGAGGTCTTCGAGGAAAAGCATGACCACGGCGAACTGGTGAAGCTCCCCTTCGCCAAGATGTTCCAGACCCACCCCGCCCAGTTCTTCCAGGTGGCGCTGATGTCCTTCGAGACCGTCACCAACACCTTCATGCAGTCCTTTGGCCTGGCCTATGCGGTTTCGGTGGGCGTCCCGGCCTCCACCATGCTGTGGGTCAGCATCCTGGGCAACGTCCTGGCCATCGTCAGCCAGCCCCTGCTGGCGCGGATGTCGGACACCTTTGGCCGCCGCCCCATCTTCATCGGGGGCGTGCTTGGTTCCGGGGCCATGATCTTCGTGTACTTCTGGGTCATTTCCACCGCGAACATCCCCATGATCTTCCTGACCAGCACCCTGATCACGGCCGGCACCTACGCCATGTCCAATGCCATCTACCCGGCCTGGTTCGCGGAGCTGTTCAACGTCAAGGTCCGCTATTCGGGCATGGCCATCGGCCTGCAGATCGGCATCCTCTGCGCCGGCTTCACGCCGCTGCTCGGCACTGCCCTGGTGGGTGCGGACAAGGCGAACTGGGGACCGGCTGCCTGGATCGTTGCCGGTTCATCCGTCCTTGCCGTCGCAGGTGCCTGGTGGGCGCGCGAGACCGCCAAGACCCCGTTGCGCGAGCTGGGCAACCACGTGCGGTAGGGGCCTTCCCGGCAACGCAGCAAACAAAAGGCGCACGACGGCGGGAGGCACCCGCCGTCGTCCGTTCCCTTTTTCGCCTTATTGTCCGGCCGGCGCCGCCGGGGCGCTGGCCGGGGCTGTAGCCCCGTTGTTCTGGCTACGCCGTCCCTGGCCCGGTGTTTGGGTCCCGGCATTGTTGCCGTTGCCGGCACCCGCGCGGCCATTGGTTCCCTGGAAGTTCCCCGCATTGGTGCGGGCGCCCCGGGCACCCATGTCCAGCTGTTTCTGCACCATGGAGCCGCCGAAGAACCCGGCCACCACCAACAGCACGCACACCAGGACCTTCGTGGAGCGGCCCGGCGTATAACGCTTCCTGGGAATGAAGGGCTCGTCGTCGGGTTGGACCTCTGCGGGTTCGTCGGGGAAGGGCGCGGGCTCCCCGCCCGAGGCCGTCAGGAAGACCGGAGCCGGCAGAGCCTCGGTGACGTCGGCGGTGTCCGGATTGCTTGGACTGGAACTGTTCACTGGTTTCCTATTCATAGCGGAGGGCATCAATGGGCCGCAGCTTCGCGGCCTTGTTGGCGGGGTAGACCCCAAATACCAGTCCAATGACGGCGGATACCGCCAGGGACAGCCAGACTGTCCATGCCTGCACCTCGGGTTGTACACCGAGAACCGGGAATGCGCTGCCGGCGAAGCCGACGGCGATCCCGGCCACTCCACCGATTACGGAAATCACCAGGGATTCGATCAGGAACTGCGTCACGATGCTGCCCCTGGACGCACCGATGGCCTTCCGGATGCCGATCTCGCGGGTACGTTCGGTCACGGTGACCAGCATGATGTTCATGACGCCGATCCCTCCCACCAGGAGGCTGATGGCCGCCACGGCGCCGAGCAGGATGGTCAGTGTCTGGGTGGTGTTGGTGGCGGTCGTGAGGATCTGCGCCTGGTTGCGCACCTGGTAGTCGCGGTTGGTGGAGTCAACGTGGTGGCGGGCGTCCAGGATCATCTGGATCTCGTTTTGTGCCTGGTTCATGACGTCCGCGGAGGCAGCCTGCACGGTAATCGATGCCAGTGTGGGCGCGTACCCGGTGAATTTGTTCTGCGCGGCGGAGAACGGCACCACCACGATGTCATCCGGATCGTTCAGGCCCGTGGACCCCTTGACTGCGAGGACGCCGGACACCGTGAAGTTCTGGCCGTTCAGCTGGATGGTCTGGCCCACCGCGGAACCGGTGGCGTTGCCGAAGAGGTCGCTGGCCACCGTGTTGCCGATGACGGCCACGGGGTTCCCCGCCTGCTGGTCGGCGTCGGTAAAGGACGCCCCGGACGCCATGGCGCTGTTGGTGATATCGAAGTACGACGCCGTGGTCCCCAGGAAGCTCGCCACGGAATGGGTGGCGCTGGTGTACGTTGCGGTGACGCCCTGCGCCTGGGCGATCGGTGCCGTCCGGGCCACATCCGGCGCCAGCACAGCGTCCGTGAGCGCGTGCTCGTCGTCGAGGGTGAGGTTGGTGCTGCGGGTGCGGCTTGTCCCGGCCTGGCCGCCCGTGCTGCGTCCCCCCACGCTGGTGGAACGGCTGACGGTCAGGACGTTCGTGCCCAGCTTGCCGATCTGGGCCTTGATGTTGTTGCTGGTCCCGGCCCCGACCGCGAGCAGGATGATGACAGCGGCAATGCCGATCAGGATTCCCAGCGTGGTGAGTACCGAACGCATCTTGTTGGCGGCCACCCCGGACAGGGCGAACCGCGCGGATTCGAGAAGGTTCACGGCGCCACCGCAAAGGTTCCCGCGGGCACCGGTTGCTGCCGGACATCGGAGACGATCCTGCCGTCCTGCATCCGCACCACCCGGCCGGCACGCTCTGCTACGTCCATTTCGTGGGTGATCATCACGATGGTCCGCCCACTGGCGTGCAGGGTCCCGAAAAGATCCAGGATCTCGGCCGAGGACCGCGAATCCAGCGCTCCGGTGGGCTCATCGGCCAGAAGGAGGACCGGGTTGGTCACCAGGGCCCTGGCGATGGCGACGCGCTGCTGCTGGCCGCCCGAAAGCTGCGACGGCTTGTGTCCCGCCCGGCTGGACAGTCCCACGGTATCCAGCATGGCAAGCGCGCGGCTGCGCCGCTCGTGCCGCCCCACTTTCGCGTAGGCGAGCGGCATGGCCACATTGTCCACGGCCCTGGTCCTTGAGATCAGGTTGAAGTTCTGGAACACAAAGCCGATCTTGCGGTTGCGGATCTGTGCCTGCTGGTATTCATCCAGTTCCCGGGTGTTGATGCCGTCCAGGCGGTAGCTTCCCGTGCTCGGGGCATCGAGGCAGCCGATGATGTTCATCATGGTGGACTTGCCGGATCCCGAAGCCCCAATAATGGCCACGAAGTCGCCCCGCTCGATCGAGATGTCCACCTTGTCCAGTGCGCGGACCTCAGCCTCGCCCCTGCCGTAGACCTTGCTGACGCCGGACAGTTCGATGACAGTGGGCATGCCTACTGGCCGCCGTTCCGGGCGCCGCCCCGGTTGCTGCCGCCGCCCAGCCCCCCGGCGCCGAAGCCGCCGCCGGTCGGGGTGCTGCCGGTGTCAAGGGTGCTGGAGATGGCGGGCAGTTCAACCTGGTCCCCTTCGGCGAGGCCGGTCAGGACCTGGGTACGCCCGTTGGCGCTGATCCCCGCGGTGACCGTTACCGGTGTGGGGGTGCCGTTTTTCAGGACGTTGACCGTCTGCCGGTTACCCGTAGTGGTGATGGCCAGGCTGGGGACCACCAGGGCGTCGTCGGCCGTGGCCGTCGTGACCGAAATGTTGGCACTCTGGCCAAGCCTCAGCCCTGCCGGGGGATTGGCGATGGAGACCGTCACCGGGTAGGTGACCACGCCGTTGGTCGTGCTCGCGGTCTGGGCTATGGAGACCACCTTGCCGGTGACTGGTGCCGCGGCCGGGTCCTGTGCCAGTGCGGGAAAAGTGAATTGGGCCGTCTGGTCCGGTTTCATGCTGGTGACGTCGGATTCAGAGAAGCCAGCCACCACCTGCAGGTGGCCCGTGTCGCTGATGGTGACCAGGCCGCTGCCGGAGCTTGCCCCGCCGGACGACGAGCTCGCCGACGAGGCGGACGCGGCCGCCCCGGTGCCGCCACTGGCTGCCGTCCCGGAGGAACCTGCCGAGGAAGCCGGGGAGGACCCCGTCAGCGCGCCGGCCGTCGCACTGACCGACGTGACGGTTCCGGCCACGGGTGAGGTCAGATTGCAGGCGGCGAGGTTTGCCTTGTCGGTGTCGACGGCGAGTTGGGCGCTGGTGACGTTGGTGCCCCCTGCCGAGGCCGCGCTGTTCTGGGCGTTGCCCAGGGCGGTGGTGGCGGAGGCGACCTGCTGCTTGTCCTTGAGCTGCGTGGACGCCTCCTGGTTCTGGGCCTGGGTCAGCGCGGCCTGGTCCTTGGCCAGCTGGTTTTGGGCTGCCGCCACCGGGTCCGTCCAGTTGGCAGGTTTCGGGCTGGGGACGGGCACGGACTGCGCGGCAGTCACGGCAGCGTTATCGGCATCGACAGCTTTCTGGGCCGCGGACACAGTTGCCGACTGCTGGGACGCGTCCAGGCCGGCGGACTGCTGGGCGTTGACCAGGGCCTGGTTTGCGGTGGCCACCTGCCCGGCGGCGGATACCTGCTGCTGGTTGGCCTGGGCCGTCACTGAATCGAGTTGGGCCTGGGCGGCGTTGAGGGCGTTCTGGGCGTTGGTGGGATCGATGGACAGCAGCGGCTGGCCGGCAGTCACCTGCTGGCCCAGTGTTGCTGCCACCGAAAGGATCACGCCGCTGCAGTTTTGCGCGTTGACCACCGTGGTGGTTTGCGGGGCGACATTGCCCGAGGCTGTGGCCACCGATGAGATGGCTGCCTTGCTCACCGTTACCGTTCTCGTGGCCGCCGCCGGGGTGGTGGATCCAGCCGCGGTAGCCGTGAGATAGGTGCCTGCGCCGAGGGCCACGATGACGGCGCCCAGGCCCAGGTTGATAACGAGGGTTTTTGAGGTCATGGCTGGACCCTAAAAGGGCCGCCTGAAGAAATGCCGTGAAATTAGTGGGAGCAGGGCGATTGAGACTTAATGTTTCGTTCCAACCAGGTTCACCCGCCTGCAAATGGAGCTACCCCCGCGCAGTGAGGTCTGCGGAGATGAGCGTGGCGGTGGCCATGATTTCCTTTGCCACCGACGCGAGGTAGCCTTCGGGGTCAGGCTTGGCCTCGACTGACTGGGCCTGCAGCGACACGTTCACGGCTGCCACCACCTTGGCACCGTCATACACGGGCGCCGCGACGGACATGAGGCCAAGTTCCAGTTCCTGGTTGAGCAGGCACCAGCCTTGCGCGCGGACGGTTTCCAGGACGGCCAGCAACTCGGCCGCTGTGCCCAGGGCACGCGGAGTAAGCGGCTTGATGTCCGCGGCCGCCAGGTACTCCTTGAGCTCGGCAGGGGGCAGGTGCGCGAGCAGTACACGGCCCATCGACGTGGCGTACGCGGGGAAGCGGGTGCCCACTGTGATGCCGATGGTCATGATCCGGCGGGTGGTGACCCGGGCAATGTAGGCGATGTCGGTGCCGTCCAGCACGGCAGCGGAGGTGGACTCGCCCAGCTTCAGGGACAGTTCCTCCAGGTGTGGCTGCGCCAGCTGTGGCAGGGACAGCCCCGAGAGGTACGCGTACCCCAGCTGGAGGACCTTGGCCGTCAGGGCGAACGTCTTGCCGTCGGTCCGGACGTACCCCAGTTCCACCAGGGTGTGCAGGAACCGGCGGGCGGTGGCGCGCGTCAGGTCGGTGCGGGAGGCGACCTCGCTGAGCGTCATGACGGGACGCTCAGCGTCGAAGGCCCGGATCACGGCCAGGCCCCGGGCCAGCGACTGGACATACTGGTCGCTGGCCTGCGGGGCTGTCCTGGTCTCTGTCCCTGCGGCGTCGGTCATGGTTACCAATCCTAGGGGCGTCCTCAGGCAGACGCGGCCTTGAGGGGGACGGGGATGAGCTCCTGGAGTTCTTCGAGGGTGCAGCCGAAGGTTTCGCGGACGGTCACGCCCTCGGGTCCGGTGAGGAACACGCCCCTGTCGGTGTAGACGCGGGTGACGCAGCCGACGCCGGTGACCGGGTAGGTGCAGGCGTCCACGATCTTCGAGGCGCCCTCGCGCGTGAGGAGGGTCATCATGACGAAGACGTCCTTGGCGCCGGTGGCGAGGTCCATGGCACCGCCGACGGCGGGAATCGCGCCGTGTGCGCCAGTGTGCCAGTTGGCCAGGTCGCCGGTGACGGAGACTTGGAACGCGCCCAGCACGCAGATGTCCAGGTGCCCACCACGCATCATCGCGAACGAGTCCGCGTGGTGGAAGTACGACGCGCCGGGGAGTTCGGTGACCGGAATCTTGCCGGCGTTGATCAGGTCCTCGTCGATCTCATCCCCCTTGGCCTCGGGGCCCATGCCGAGCATGCCGTTCTCCGTGTGGAGGGTGATGTTCTGTTCCTCGGTGAGGTAGTTGGACACCAGCGTTGGCTGGCCGATGCCCAGGTTCACGAAGGACCCGGGCGCGATGTCGCGGGCTACCAGCTTGGCGAGGTCATCGCGGCCGAGGGCGGTTTCGGAGGTCTTGATGCTGGTGTCGGTGAGGCTCATTTCAGGCCGCCTTTCCTGCCGTGGTGGAGGTGCCCAGGCCGCTGCCGGCAACCTTGACGATGCTGTTGACGAAGATGCCGGGGGTCACGATGTTCTCCGGGTCCAGGCCGCCGGTGGGGACGATCTCGGACACCTGCACAATGGTGTGTTTCGCGGCGGCGGCCATGATGGGGCCGAAGTTGCGGGCGGTCTTGCGGTAGACGAGGTTGCCTTTCCCGTCCGCCTTGAGTGCCTTGATCAGTGCGACGTCGGCGTGGATGGGGGTCTCGAAGACCTGCCATTTGCCGTCCAGGAACCGGGTTTCCTTGCCCTCGGCCAGCATGGTGCCGTAGCCGGTGGGGGTGAAGAACCCGCCGATCCCGGCACCGGCGGCGCGGATCCGTTCGGCCAGGTTTCCCTGCGGCACCAGTTCGAGCTCGATCTGGCCGGCCTTGTACTTGGCGTCGAAGTGCCAGGAATCGGACTGCCGCGGGAAGGAACAGATCATCTTCTTCACCCGGCCTTCCTTGATGAGCAGCGCCAGGCCCTGGTCACCCTGCCCGGCGTTGTTGTTCACCACGGTCAGGTCGGTGGCGCCGCAGTCCAGCAGCGCGTCGATCAGTTCGAAGGGCTGGCCGGCGTTGCCGAACCCGCCGATCATCACGGTGGAGCCGTCCTTGATGCCGGCCACGGCATCCTGGACCGAATCAACAAAGTTGAGCATGGCTTATGCCTTTCCGTTTGAAGCAGTCACGTTTTCAAGCACCACGGCCAGGCCCTGGCCCACGCCGATGCAGATGGCGGCCACGCCCCAGCGTTCACCGGAGGCCTGCAGGGACCGGGCCAGGGTGCCCAGGATCCGGGTCCCGGAAGCACCTAGCGGGTGGCCCATCGCGATGGCGCCGCCGTGCCGGTTCACAATGTTGTGGTCGATGCCCCAGGCGTTGATGCAGGCCAGGGACTGCGCGGCGAACGCTTCGTTAAGTTCGACGGCGCCCACTTGGTCCCAGCTGATGCCCGCCTTCGCGAGGGCCTTGTTCGCCGCCTCGACGGGGGCGTAGCCGAAGTACTGCGGATCATTGGCGTGCGCGCCGCGCCCGGCGATGCGGGCCAGCGGATCCAACCCCAGCAGCCCGGCGGCCGCCTCAGACCCGATCCACGCCGCGGAGGCGCCGTCGGACAACGGCGACGCATTGCCGGCGGTAACCGTGCCGTTCTCGGTCCGGAACACCGTCTTGAGCCCCGCAAGCTTCTCCGCGGACGAGCCGGGGCGCACCCCTTCGTCCCGCACCAGGTCCGTTCCCGGCACCGGAGCCACCAGGTTGTCATAGAACCCCTCGTCCCAGGCGGCGGCGGACAGGTTGTGCGAGGCCGCGGCGAACTCGTCCTGCGCCTCCCGGGTGACCCCGTACTTCTCGCGGAGCCGCTCGGTGGCCTCGCCCAGGGAGATGGTCCACTCCTTGGGCATCGCCTTGTTCACCAGGCGCCAGCCCAGCGTGGTGGACGCCAGGGTCATGTCGCCGGCCGGGTACGGCTTCTCCGTCTTCGGCAGCACCCACGGGGCACGGGACATCGATTCCGCACCACCGACGAGCAGCAGGTCGGCGTCGCCGGCATTGATCTGGCGGGACGCGATGATCGCCGCATCCAGCGAGGACCCACAGAGCCGGTTTACGGTCGTGCCCGGGATCGACACCGGCAGCCCGGCCAGCAGGGTGCCCATCCGGGCGATGTTGCGGTTTTCCTCGCCGGCGCCGTTCGCGTTGCCGAACACCACCTCATCAATCCGCTCAACATCAAGACCCGGAGCGCGCCGCACCGACTCCTTGATCACGTGCGCGGCAAGGTCATCCGGACGCACAGCGGCAAGCCCGGAGCCGAACTTACCGAACGGGGTGCGCACGGCGTCGTACACAAAAGCCTGGTTCATGAAGGTTCATCCATTTCTTTGAAGGCCTGCTGGGCGGTCTTGAAGGCGGTGTTGGCGGAGGGAACTCCGCAGTAGATGGCGGTCTGCAGCAGGATTTCCTTGATCTCGTCCCTGCTGAGGCCGTTGGTGATGGCAGCACGGATGTGCATGGCCAACTCCTCCCAGTGGCCGTGCGCCACCATGGCGGTAATGGTGACCGCGGAGCGCATCTGCCGGGTCAGGCCGGGACGGGTCCAGATGCCGCCCCAGGCGATGCGGGTGATCATGTCCTGGAAGTCGTCGGTGAACTCGTCCTTGTTGGCGTTGGCACGGTCCACGTGTGCATCACCCAGGACTTCACGCCGGACCACCATGCCGCCGTCGTAAATTTCCTGGCTGGTGGCGCCGGGTTGGACTACGCCGCGACGGTCAGCAGACTGCCGTTCCGCGCCGCTCATTTGGCTGCCGCCCGCGATTCGACCCAGCTGATCAGGCTGCGCATGAGATCGGCGAGATGCGCCGGGGCCTCGGCGGGAGCCAGGTGGGCGATCCCCTCGATGGTGACAGCCGTGGCGGTGCCGCCCCCGGCGGTGATGCCCGCAGCCACTTCCTCCGCCATGGCCGGGGTAGCCACACCGTCCAGTGCACCGGCGATGACCTGGGTGGGGACGGTGATGCCGCCGAGCTCATTGCGGACGTCAAAGGCGGCCAGCGCTTCGCAGCAGAAGGCGTAGCTGAAACGGTCCGCGTCCCGGAGGGAATGCAGGAGCCGGCTGCTGAATTCGGGTTCCCGGTCCATGAAGCCCGGGGCGAACCAGCGCTGCGCGGAGCCCTGGATCATTACCGGCGTGCCCTGGGTGCGGACGGTTTCGGCGCGCTCCAGCCAGCCCTCGGGGGTACCGATCTTGGCGCCGCTGTTCTGCACGGACAGGCTCTTGAGACGCTCCCCGTGCCTGATGCCCAGGTGGAGCCCCACGGCACCCCCCAGGGAAACACCGGCGTAGTGGAAATTCTCACCGGGGGCGATCGAATCAACCAGGTCCACCAGAGCGTCAGCCAGCGCGGCGACGTCGAACGCGTCGGTGGCGACCGGAGAAACCCCGTGGCCTGGCAGGTCCCACGCCACCACGTCGTAGTCATGACCGAGCAGGGATGCCACCCTGTTCCACAGGATCGACGAGGTGCCCAGGGACGGACCGGCCACGACCAGGGGGTGGTCGCCCAGGGGTCGCTGGGGGGACAGCAGCGCTGCTTTCAGGGCCGGTTTAGCCATGGGAAGCTCCATTCGCGTCGGGGGAAACAAAGTCAGGGAAGGCTGCCAGGATGCGGCGGGTAATCTCCGCCGACTGGCCAAGGTAGCTGGCGGGGTCCAGGAGCTCTTCCAGCCGTGCATCAGGGACGACGACGGCGGGAACTGCGTCACGGACCAGCTTGCGGTACGTGGCGGCCTGCTCTGCGGGGGGCACCTGCAGCGTTTGGTCCACCACGTGCTGCAGCTGCTGCTTGCCGCTGCGGCCGTCCTGCTCCGTCAGCAGTGGGGCCACTGCGGTGCTAACGCCTTCGGCCAGCAGCAGCGGTCCGGCAAGCTCCAGGTTGCGGCGCATGGCGGCCGGGAACACGCCCAGCCCTTCGGCGAGTTCCCGGATGTGCCCGGCCGCACCGAGGGTGAGGGCCAGCAGCTGCCGCAGTGCCGGCCACTCGGTATGCCAGGCCCCGTCCGGGCGTTCGTCGTTGAAGTTGGCGGCCGCCACGTGCAGCTGGGCTGCCAGCTGTGGCGCCTGCAGGGCGGCACTGCGGACCAGGACGGACAGTACGGGGTTCTGTTTCTGCGGCATGGCGGAGGACACCCCGCGGCCGGCGGCGCGCGGCTCGGCGAGCTCGGCCACTTCCGGACGGCTCAGGAACAGGACATCCGCGGCGATCTTGCCGAAGGCGTCCAGTACAGAGGCGAGAGCGTGCCCGAGGGACGTAATGGCAAGGCGGTTGGTGTGCCAGGGAGCCGGGGCCGGGGCCAGGCCAAGCTGGGCTGCCAGGTTGTCGGCAAGGCTGAACGGCGTCGCATGCGAGCCCTCTGTCAGCACGGTTCCGGCCGCGAGAGTTCCGGCCGCACCGCCGAACTGGACCGGGAACTGCAGTGCCTCCAGCTGGCGGCCCGCGGCGGCCACGCCCTGGAACCACTGCGCCGCCCGAAGCCCGAAGGTGTAAGGAAGCGAATGCTGCGTCAGGCTCCTGCCCACGCACAGGGTGTCCCCATGCTGCCCGGCCAGGTGCGCGAGCGCCGCCGTGGTGCCTTTCAGGTCCGCCAGGACCGCGTGGACGGTGTTGCGGGCCAGCAGCATCAGGGCGGTGTCCAGGACGTCCTGGCTGGTCAGCGAGGTGTGGACCGCCCGCGCCGCACCAACTCCGGCGGTGTCCAGCGCCGCAACCTTCTTCCGGAGGTCCGCCAGCAGCGGGATTACCGGGTTGCCGCCGCCCTGGGCACGCACCGCGATATCGGCCAGGTCGTAGCGCCCCGCCTCAGCGGCGGAGGCCACGACGGCGGCGGCACCGGCAGGTGCCAGGCCCGCCCGTTGCAGCACGGCGGCCCAGCCCGATTCGACGGCGAGGATCGCCGCCATCACTGCCCGGTCCCCCGTCAGTGCCGCCACCAACGGTGACGCTGAGACGGGACTGAGCAGGCCGGCGTCGGCCTCTTCCGCGAAGGCGCGCAGATCTCCCGTGGCGGCGGCGTGAGTCACTGGAAGTCCAGGAAGACCGTCTCGTCCCCGCCCTGGAGACGGATGTCCCAGGTGAGGCCGCCGTCGGGATCGCGGCGGGCGATCAGCGTCTTGCGGCGCTCGGGGTCGAGCGCGCTGAGCAGGGGATCGTTGGCCAGGGCCTCGGTGTCCTCGGGGAGGTAGATGCGGGTGAACAGGCGGTTGGTGAGGCCCCGGGCGAAGAGCGCCACGGAGATGAAGGGTGCGGCACCCGGCTTGGTGGGGCCGGGGTTGACGGTGGTGAAGGTGAACACGCCGGTGTTGCCCACGGCGCCGCGGCCCCAGCCGGTGAAGGTGTAGCCGTCACGGACCAGGGACCCGGTGCGCTGGACGATGTTGCCCTCCGCGTCGGGCTGCCAGATTTCCAGGATGGCGTCCGGAATGGTGTGCCCGGCGCCGTCATACACGGTGCCCTGCAGGCGGATGGAACCGGGTGAGCCCGGGGCCAGGAGTTCGTTGTCCTTCTCGAACGGGAGGGCGTAGCCGTAGAACGGGCCCACGGTCTGGCCGGGGGTGGGTACCAGTTTGGTGCTCATCTCTACTCCTCATCCCCGGCGTCGCCGTATGCTTCATTTTCGGTCCAGGTCCGCTTGGGACCGGTCAGGACGATGTCCCAGTTGTAGCCGAGTGCCCACTCGGGTTCGGTGAGGCTGTGGTCGTAGGTGGCCACCAGCCGGTCGCGGGCGTCCTGGTCCACGATGGTCTGGTAGATGGGGTCCAGCGGGAAGAGCTGGTCTCCGGGGAAGTACATCTGGGTGATGATGCGCTGCGTGAATTCGGTGCCGAACAGCGAAAAGTGGATGTGCGCCGGGCGCCACGCGTTCAGGTGGTTCTTCCACGGGTAGGCGCCGGGCTTGATGGTGGTAAACCGGTACGAGCCGTCCGGGCCGGTGATGCAGCGGCCGATACCCGTGAAGTTGGGGTCGATCGGGGCAGGGTGCTGGTCGCGCTTGTGGATGTAGCGGCCGGAAGAGTTGGCCTGCCAGATCTCCACCAGCTGCCCGGCTACCGGGCGGCCGTCGCCGTCCAGGACCTTGCCGGAGACGATGATGCGCTCACCGAGCGGTTCGCCGTTGTGCTGGATGGTCAGGTCCGATTCCAGCGCGTGCACGTCCTGGTGCCCGAACGCCGGCGAGTACAGCTCGATGGTCTCGGGGTCGGCGTGCTGCAGGCTCTTGGTGGGGTGGCGCAGGATGCTGCTGCGGTACGGCGGGTAGTCCAGGCGGGGCTGGATCTCGGCCTGGGCGCCGTCCTTGAGCGCGCGCTGGTAAGCCTCGCCGATGGCGCTGATCTCTGCGCTGAGGTCCGCCTGGGATTCGATGGCCTTGTCCAGCTGGTGGGCAGCCTTCGGTTCGGCCGGGGGCACGAGTTCCTCGGACTCCAGCTCTGAAGTGATGTCTTCCGGCACGGCTGGCTCCTTTCTGATCTGTTGATTGTCTTGCGTCTGTGGCTTTATGGGCGAGGGCTGCGGTGCAGCGAGTCGTACTGCACGGCGTGGCGCACCGGAGCATTCGGGGCGCCGTAGCCGTCATAGTTTCCGCGGCGCTCCACCATCTCGAAGAACACACTGCCCACCGTGGCCGTATAGAAGTGCAGGAATTCGCCGTCGGCGTCGCGGTCGAACAGCAGGTTGAGTTCCTGGAGGGTGGCCAGGAATTCCGGCTCAAGATCAAACCGGGCGTCAAGGTCCTCGTAGTAGTTGGCCGGGATCTGCAGGAATTCCAGGCCCCGGTCCCGCGCGGCGCGGGCCGTTGCCACGAGGTCGTCCACGGCGAAGGCGATGTGCTCCTGGTAGGTCTTGCGGGCCTCGTTCCGCGCCTGCTGGATGGGGGCGAGGTTCAGGACGAGCCGAACCGCACCGTGGGAGGTCTGCATGACCTGGGAACGGACCAGGCCGCTGGGGCTGGGCACCTCGGCGAACGGCTGCGGCTCCAGGGCCAGGGCGCTGGTGTAGAAGAGGACGGCCTCGTCGAAGTGCTGCCACGGCTGGGCGAGGTTGACGTGGTCAATGACCGCACTGGCCCCCGCGGAGGGGTGTTCCAGCCCTTCCCCAAATTCGTGCGTCCAGGCAGCCGTTCCGTCCGGGCTGCCCTGGCAGAGGAAGATCTCGGTGGAGTCCGGCGCGGAAATGCCCTGGAACACTTCCTCGTCCGCCTGGACCTTGCGGGCCACCACCGGGGCCTTGAGCTGCTGCGCCCGGGCGGAGGCAATCACGGGGGAATCGACGTCGAACCCCAGCGCCGCGATGGCGGGTTCCGCGTGCCGCGCCGCCTGTTCATTGATGATCACCCGGGCCTGGCCCATGGTCCACAGCTGGACGTCCTTGGTGCGGTGCCGGCCCTCGAACGCGAAGCCGAGCTGGCCAAGGAGCTTCTCCAGCTGCGCGGTATCGTCCGCCTTCACTTCGGCGAAGTTGAACCCGGCTGGTTCGTTCACCTTGGGCAGCGTGGCCAGTTCCATGGGATAACGACGGCGGTTCGCGCCGCCGCTGCCCTGCGCGGCGTCCGTGGAGGTGCCCGCGAGCCACTTGGCGCTCTGTTCCTCCAGCCAGATGAGCGAGCGCATGGCGTCCACCGCGGTGCGTTCGACGTCGGACTGCCGGAAGACGTCGTTGAAGACCTCCAGCGAGACCGGCCCGGTGTAGCCGGCGCGGACCACGTGGCCCATGAACTTGGCCAGCTCGAACTGCCCCTCACCCGGGAAGACCCGGTAGTGGCGGCTCCAGGACAGGACGTCCATGGAGAGCTTGGGGGCGTCGGCTACCTGGACGAAGAAGATCTTGTCCGGGTTGAAGGCCTCGATGTGGGAGGTCTCCCAGTCGCGGGACAGGATGTGGAAGGAGTCCAGGCAGGTGCCGAGGTTGGGGTGGTCCACCATCTCCACGAGGCGGTGGGCGTGCTCGTAGTCGTTGACGTACTTGCCCCAGGCCAGTGCCTCGTAGGCGACTTTGATGCCGTGGTCGCCGGCGAGGTTGGCGAGCTGCGCCAGCTGTTCGGCGCGGACGGTGTCGTCGTCAATCGTGGCGGTGGCAACGTTGGAGCAGACCAGGACAGTGTCCATGCCCAGGCGGGACATGAGCTTGAATTTCGCTTCCGCGCGGCGGAGGTTGGCTTTCAGCAGGTCAGGGGTGACGCCGTCGAAATCCCGGAACGGCTGGTACAGGTCCAGGCCCAGGCCCAGGTCCGCGGCCATCATGCGTACCTCTTCGGGGCTGAGGGGCGAGGTAACCAAGTCCTGCTCGAAGATCTCGATGCCGTCGAAGCCCGCGATGGCGCAGGCGTGCATCTTTTCCTTCAGCGTGCCGGAGAGGCAGACGGTGGCGATTCCAGTGCGCATCAGGCGGCCACCTCCTCGGCGGCCACGAGTTCGAGGAAGTGCGAGCGCATGCGGTCAGGATCCGCGACCAGGCCGGTGAAGATGCGGAACGCGTCGGCGGCCTGGCCCACGGCCATGCGACCGCCGTCCAGGACGTCGCAGCCTTTGGCGCGGGCGCCGCGCACCAGTTCGGTCTCGATGGGCCGGTAGACAATATCCGCCACCCAGTGCCGGGATTCGACCAGGTCGAGGTCCAGGGGGACCCCGGGGTGGGCTGCCATCCCCACCGGGGTGCAGTGCACCAGGCCGTCGGCCAGGGGCATCAGCTGCGGCAGCTCCGCCGTCGCGCCTGCCTTGATGGTGCGGCCGGGGAAGAAGCCGGACAGCTCGGCTGCCCGGGCTGCGGCCCGCGCGGGGTCAACATCCACCAGGTGCAGCGTGCGGACTCCGGCGGTCAGCAGGGCATAGGCGACGGCGGAGCCGGCGCCACCGGCGCCAAGCTGCACCACGCGGTCCAGCCTGGCTCCGGGCAGGCCGGTAGCCAGCGCTGCAGCGAAGCCCGAGAAGTCGGTGTTGTGGCCGATGAAGCGGCCGTCGCGGATGACCACGGTGTTGACGGCGCCCAGCCGGCGGGCGTCCGGGCTCACCTCATCGAGGTGTTGAAGGACCAGCTGCTTGCAGGGGTGCGTGATGTTCAGGCCATTGAAGCCCAGGGTGCGGGCGCTCTGCAGGATGGCGCCCACAGACTCACCGGGCAGTCCCAGCTCCAGAAGGTCGATAGGCCGGTACAGGTAGCGCAGGCCCTGCACGTCGCCTTCCCGTTCGTGCATGGGCGGCGTGAGCGAGGGCATCACGCCATCACCAACCAGTCCCACGAGGTAGGACTCAGTTCGATTGCTCATGCGGGCAGCTCCTTTGGTACGGCACCGGATACGCATAACTGGCTGCGTAGCGGGTGATAGGGATTACAGTACAGCAAATGTTCACTTATCGCACTAGTGTTCTAGATACGAACAAATTGGGCAGGAAGAGCCCGCGACCCGGATGACTCCTACCGTTGCGGCAGCCGGGCGGCCAGTTCTGCGGCAGCTTCCTGCAGCAGGGGCACGTGGGCGGTCAGCCCCTCGAGGTCCAGCCGGAACACCGGCACGGCAGTTGCCAGCGAAGCGAAGGCATGCCCCTGGTCATTGAGCAGCGGTACGGCCACCGCGCGCATGCCGGCCTCGTTTTCCTCGTCCATGACGGCGTAGCCCTGTCGGCGCACCTTCTCGATTTCAGCCCTGAAGGCATCGCGGTCCGTGATGGATTTCCCGGTGAGCGCCTCCAGCGGAAGCTCGGCCAGCAGCTTTTCACGCTCCGCATCCTCCGCGAACGCCACCAGGGCCTTGCCCACCGCCGTAGTGGAGAGCGACCCGAGGTGGCCGGGGTCGCTGGTCACGCGGAAAGTCTGCGGCCCATCCACCTTGCTGACGGTCAGGTGGTGCAGGCCGTCGCGGACACTGAGGATGGTTGCTTCGCCGGTTTGCTCAGTGACGCGGCGGAGGATGGGCATGGCCGTCCCGGCAAAGCCATGGTGGTTGGAGACACGCTGTCCCAACTGGAAGATTCTCAGGCCCAGGTGGTAGCGGCGCCCGTCCGGCTCATAGTCGACAAAGCCATCGCGGGTCAGGGAGCCAAGCAGCCGGTAGGTGGTGCTGAACGGAAGCTCCGCCCGGCGCGATATGTCCGCGGCGGTAGCGCCACGCGGTTCGTCACCCAGCAGGACGAGCAGGCCAAGGGCCTTGCCCACCATGTCCGTGCGGTCCGCAGGACGCGCGCCGACCTTCCCCGCCGGAGGCATGGCATTTACGGGTTCTGCGGCCGTTGCGGCGACAGCGGATTCTTCATTGGCCGCTGTGGTTTGGTTCACACTCATAACTCCATATTGCCACAATGTGAGAGCTGCTTCTAGATGATGATTATTTTTCTTGACAGGTGACAGCCCTCACAGTCATAGTTTCTATATCGCACAAGTAGCTCCCACAATGTGGCTACTTATGCCGGGTCTTTTCCGGACTCCAGCCGCATCGCACCCCGCCCGCACCAAGGCAGCGGCGGCTGCGACCCCCAGATCCATCCGCGACAATGTCGTCACACCAAAGGAACACCATGAGCAAGACACTTCCGTCCGCAGGGGCGGGTGCCCTCACCTCCGCCGGGACGCCCAGGAAGGCTGCCCTCGCCAGCTTCCTCGGCAGCGCCGTCGAGTACTACGACTTCTTTATCTTTGGCTCCGCAGCGGCGCTGATCTTTCCCACCGTCTTCTTCCCCAGTGCGGATGCCAACGCTGCCATCATGTCCTTCGCCACCTTCGGGTTCGCCTACGTGGCCCGGCCCATCGGCGCCATCATCCTGGGCCACTTCGGCGACCGGGTGGGCCGCCAGAAGGTCCTGATGTTCACTTTGGTGCTCATGGGTGCATCCACCTTCGTCATCGGCTGCCTGCCGGACTTCCGCACGGTTGGCTGGTGGGCTCCGGCCCTGCTGGTACTGGCCCGCCTCTGCCAGGGCCTCTCCGCCGCGGGAGAGCAGGCCGGCGCTTCTTCCATGACCCTGGAGCACGCCCCGGACAACCGCCGTTCATTCTTCACCTCGTGGACCCTCACCGGCACCCAGGGCGGCCAGATCCTCGCAGCCCTGGTATTCATCCCCGTCCTGACCCTGCCGGATGAGATCAAGTTCGGCATCGGCTGGCGCATCCCGTTCTGGCTCAGCGCCGCCGTGGTTGTTGTAGCGTTCCTGATCCGCCGCACCCTGCACGAACCGCCCGCCTTCGAAGAGGCCCGGAAGACAGCCCAGATCGCCAAGCTGCCCGTAGCGGACCTGCTCAAGGGCCACTGGCGCGACGTGCTCCGCGTGATCTGCTGCGCATTCATCGCCGCGGTCTCCACCGTTTTCGGCACCCTGGCCATCAGCTACGCCAAGACCGTGGCCGGCGTGGACGGCACCACTACCCTGTGGCTGGTGGTTGCTGCCAACATCGTGGCCCTGGGCACCCAGCCGTTCTTTGGGATGCTGGCGGACAGGATCGGCCGCAAGCCCGTCTTCATCTACGGCGCCCTGGCCAGCGCCGTCCTCACGCCCGTGTTCCTGCTGAGCCTGGAGTCCCACAGCGTCCCCCTGATGTTCCTGGCCGCGATCGGTTACTTCTCCGGCGGCTACGCAGCCGCCAACGCGGTCTGGCCATCTTTCTACGCGGAAATGTTCAGCACGAAGGTCCGCTTCTCCGGCCTGGCCATCGGAACCCAGCTGGGCTTCCTGATGGCAGGCTTCGCACCGGCCATCGTGGCTGCGATGGGCGGCATCAAGCCCGGCGGCTGGGTGCAGATCACCATCTTCACCGGCATCATCTGCGCCGTTGCGGCTGTGTCCGCCCTGACCGCCAAGGAATCCTTCCGGACCCCCACCAAGGAACTGGGCCTGAAGTAGGGGCGCCCCCACCCTAGTCACGAAACCGGCGAAGCCCGCCACCCCCAGGAATGGCCAGGGGGTGGCGGGCTTGGTCGTGGGCTGGAGGGCCAGCGAAAAGCAGGCTAGATCGTGCTCGGCGATGGCTCCATGGCGCTGGCAGTCTCGACGTTCCGGCGTTTCCTCATCAGGACTGCGAAGTAAACCGCGGCCGCAGCCCCCACCAGCCCAATGCCGGCCGTGACAAGGAAGAACAAACTATTTGCCCCTGCCACATCGTCACCGAAGGCGGTGTAGATAGCGCCACTGATCTGCGGAATAACGATGTCGGGGAGGTAACCCACGAAGGAAATGATTCCGATGGCCACACCGGTCGCCGCGGCAGGGACACGGCAATCATCAAGCAGTGACCAGTAGATCCCACGGATTGCGTACAGGAAGAGGCCAACAACCACCACCAACACGTAGGCCAGGCCATTCGAACCGCTTGGCAGGAGGCTCAGGCTGATGAACCCGAGGGCTGCGACAACCATTGAAACCGCCAGGACCCGGCTCTTGCCGAGCCTGTCTGCGAGGAAGCCTCCTCCGAACCCGCCGATCGGGCGCATCCACAGGACGATCACCGTCACTACGCCCGCATTGACCGGGCTCACGGCGTGATTCACGTTGAGGTACCCGGAGAAGTAGTAGTGTCCCCAGAACAGCGTGTAACCACAGAAGAGGACCAGGCTCATCACCCATACCTCGCGGATTTTCAGGATTCGACGTACCGCGGCGAAAGTCGACTCAACCGGTTCTCCGTGGGACCCTGCGCTCTTTTGCTGAGCATCGGAAAGTACGAAGAAGACAAGGACGGCGATAACGATGAGCACTGCACAGTACATGTAGACCACGGCCTGGAAGCCTGCCCGCGTCTGGGTGATGTCGGAGGTTCCGTCCCCGGCAAACAGCGCGAAGAGACCGACTGCGCAACTGGCCAGAATTGCTTCCACCAGTCCCCGGCCGCCGTCGAGCGCACCAAAATAAGTACCTTCCTCATTCTTATCCGCCAGCAGGCTGACAGTTTTGAGAATTGCGCTCCAAAATGTAAAGACTGTGGCAAATCCCCAGACAAGGTATACGTAGACCAGGGTGGACTTGTCCGGTACCTGCGCGTAGAAGAGGCCCGTCACCGCCGTGAGCACCAGCGAAAATGTAATGAGGTAGCGCACGGAGATCTTGTCGGCCAACCATCCGCTGGGTATGTAGCCGATTACGAAGATGATCCCGAGCATGGAGTACAGGCCTGCCAACTCTGAGTTGCTGAGGTGAAAGACGGCTAAGATTGTGGATTCAAAGTTCTGTCGAAGGTACACCAGCGGGTAGATTGAGCCCGCCGCGAGAATGAGCAAAACAAGCTGAAAAATCTTCTTTGATTTGCCGAGCTTGAGCATGGAATAGCTCCTTATTTATCAGATAGTATTTTGTGGATTTTTTCCAGGATGGGGTCCGTGTGCATCGGTATTTCAGCCGCCACGGTGCACAACTGCCCGTACAGTGCGGCGTCCTGCGGGTTGGGCTCGAAGCGGTCCTCGCGCCGAACCATGTGGGCACATGCTTCGTCGAAGTCAGGGTAGATTCCGCACGCGACGGCAACGCAGATGGCGGCACCGAGACCGGCGGCGTTCCGGACAACATTCCGGACCACTGGAATATTGAAGACGTCGGCGAAGATCTGCATCATGAGATCGCTGTTTGAGCCGCCACCCGAGACAACAAGGGTCCTGAGGTTCATGTCTCTTTCGGCGGTCATGGCAGCCATGTTTTGCTTCATTGTGAAGGCGATGCCTTCCAGGACGGCGCGGTACATGTGTGCGTAACCGTGCCGTTCGTCGAAGCCGATGAACATTCCTTTCTTGAAGGGCTTGTTCGGTGGCGCGAGCCAGTCAAGAACGCACAGCAGACCGTCGCTTCCTGCCGGAATATCCGAGGCCAACTGGTTCAGGCGCTCCTCGGCGCTGGCTCCGGCCTCTGCAGCAGCACGGGCGTTCTCCGTACCGAACAGGTCACGCAGCCAGGAGACCGTCCACATGCCCCTCCGGATGCCGGCGCATTCGTATATGTAGCGGTATGGCTCGGCGGCAAAGTTCGAGAAGTATGTCCGCGGTTCGGCCGCAAATTCCTTCCCAACAACCATCCCGGCAATGTAGGTGCCCAGCGAGACAAGGCCCGTTGCGTCGTCGCGGAGGCCGGAACCCAACGCTTCGGCAGCCTTGTCGTTGGCGGTGTGGACCACCGGTATGCCCTGGGGGATCCCCGTGCGCTCTGCGAAGGAGGCGTTCACAAAGCCACCCACGTCGCCGGGCATCTGTAACCGGTACAACATGTCACTGGCCACGTTGAACGACGTGAACTTTTCCCGATCGTCAAACCAGTCCCACGTGCGGCCATCCATGGGCCAGGGTCCGATGTAGTTGGCCGCGGTGTCCGTGAGCTCACCGGTGAGCCGCCCCATGAGATACCCCGAAGCGGTGGTGACGTAAGCGACGTCGTCGTTGTTGTGCTCATACGCCTTGGAGAGACGGTGGTCCATCCAGCTTTGGACAGGCTCGGCGAGGGTCCCGTCCGTGCGAACAAGGGCCCGACAGCACCGGATGGTGCACAATCCAACGCCGATGATGTCCTTGGGGTCTCCGGGAAAGGCTTTCATCGCCCGGGAGGCTGCGGCAACGATGGAGTCGTAAAGGTCGTCGTCAGGGTGTTCCGCGATACCCTCCCCGGGGGTATGCATGGGAGCCAACGGCTCACTTGCCTCGCATACGATGTGGCCGTTCGTGTCGAAGATGACTACCTTCGAGCTTTGGGATCCACCATCAAGTCCGATGATGTAGTTGGTGGTCATGTCATTTCCTCATCTGCTTTGACGGCGCCTAGCGCACCAGATAGCCGCCGTCGACGCTCAGGATGTGGCCATTGACGTAGTCGGACGCCCGGCTGGCCAGGAATACTGTCGCGCCCATGAGGTCCTGGGTCTGGCCCCAGCGGTTTGCCGGGATGTGGTCCAGGACCCGGCGATTGGCTTCCGGGTCAGATCTGGTGGCAGTGGTTAGTTCGGTTGCGTAGTAGCCGGGCGCAATGCCGTTGACCTGCACACCGAACTGGGCCAACTCGTCGCAGTAGGCCTTGGTGAATCCTGCAATGCCGTGCTTGGTGGCTGCATACGCCGGTGACCATTGTCCTCCCAGGAATGTGAAGACCGAGCAGATGTTGATGATCTTGCCGCTGCCCTGCGGAACCATGTGCTTGGCGCACTCGTGGGACATTTCGAAGGCTGCTGTCAGGTTCAGCGCCACCATTGGGTCCCACTGTTCGCGGGTGTAGTTGAGGACGTCGGGTTCGTTGATGCTGCGTCCGGCACAATTGACGAGAATGTCAACGCTTCCAAACTCGGATATGCAGGCATCCACAACCTTTTTAGGGTTTCCCTTTTCCGTGATGTCGGACATGATGTAGGCGTATTTTGCACCGGCTTCCTCAACCATGGTCGCCGTGCTGCCATCGTCAGGCATGATGCTGGCTGCCAATACGTTGGCTCCTGCCTTGGCCAGCGCAAGTGAGAAGGCTTGACCGAGGCCGGTATTTCCGCCGGTTACGATCGCATTCTTGCCTTTCAATGAGAAAAAGCTCATTTGAAAATCGGCAATGTTCAAATCGGGCATACAAACTCCCTGGTTCTTAATTGGTAATGAGCTGGATCAGAGAGGGAAGATTGTCCCTGGATTCATGATTCCGTTCGGGTCGAAGGCAGACTTGAGAGCTTCCAGCATGTACAGCGAGGAGCCGTATTCTTCTGCGAGAAAGTGCGTCCGGTGCTTGCCCACACCGTGGTGATGGCACATTGAACCGCCGAGCTTGAGCGTTTCCTCCACGATGATGTTCTGGATCGGGTCGTGGTAGGCCGTGCGTTCCTCGGTGGGGTCCACGTCTATCTTGTAGTAATAGACGAAATACATATTTGTTCCATTGAGATAGCTGTGGCTGGAGTGGCCACCCAGGAGGCTGAATTGTGCCGGCACTTCCTTCCGGATTCGTGCAATGGCATTGTTGTAAATGTCGTTGATGACACTCCAGTTTCCGGAGATCTCAGTGGTGAAGCCGTTGTTCAATGTCTCGCGTATCTCCACCCTTTCCTCTTCGATTTTGGAGACGTCCCAGTTCAGGTGGTTGAACCAGTCCTCGATCAGCGAGTCTGCGACGCGATCAGCCGTATTGAAGGAGGAGACAATCTGCTCGATGGCTTTCCCGGTGGCATCGGCGATGAGCTCGGGACCCTCCGCCATGAAAATCAGTACGCAACGGCCTTCGGAAAAATGCCCGAAGTGGTACAGCCCATCCTCCTTGTCGTAAAGGCGGGCAACAGAAGGCTTGTAGCCCTGGGCCACTACTTCCCGGAGGATTTCGAAGCCGGTCTTCATGTCGTCCAGCAGATAACCGTAGAACCGGTTATTTTCAGGGAAGTAGCGGAAGATCTTGACGCTTACCTCGGTGATGAAGTTGAGGGCTCCCTCGTTTCCAAGCACCAGGTGGCGGATGTCCGGTCCGGCCGCCCGGCGCGGGACGTTCTTGATTCGGCAAATCTCACCATTGGCAAACACCGTTTCCACGCCGACGAGCATGTCCTCGATGCCACCGTAGAGAGTCGAGAACTGTCCAATGGACCGCGTTGCAACGAGGCCGCCGAACTGCGCGATTGGCTTGGACTGCGGGGAGTGCCCGGTCGTGTAGCCGATCTTTCGAAGTTCGTCCTCAAGATCCTGCAGCCGAACGCCGCACTGGACCGTCGCCAGCATGTTTTCGGTGTCAATGTTGATGATCTCGTTCATTGATGACCCGTCAACAACGACAGAATTCTCAACGACGGTTTCAAGGCCGCCCTCGGTTGCTGACCCTCCGGTCTTGGGTACGACGCTGATTCCGTATTCGTTCGCCAGTTTTAGTACTGACGAAACTTCTTCCGGGGTCCCGGGCCTGACGACTGCCGCCGGCAGCGGCAATGAATAAATGCCAAAGACATTCTCGACTTTGTAATAGCGATCGACGCTGTTCTCCCGCAGCGTTTGCTCATCCGTGATGACGCGGTCGCTGCCGAGGATATCGACGTAGGCGCTTACGATCTCTTCGCGTTTGAGGGTTGTCAATTTGTCTGTTTCCGTTCATTTTAGGCATTGGCGCTTTTGCGCGCTGGCTCAACCTCCACCTTGTCCAGGAAAGGCACAAAAAAAGAGAACAGCGATCCCCTTGGAATTGGGGGCCGCTGTTCTCTAATTTTTAGCAACCGTCACGGGCAGAGCCCGGAACAAGTATGAAGTTTTAAGTTGAGAAGGACTCTAGCATGTGGCCGGAGGTCTGCCTAGGGGCAGTTCGAATTTCTGCTACATGCGCCAGACGTCCCGGTTTGACGAAGCCACTGCTGTGGCACCTGCGCCCAGCGCCCCGATCACGTCCTCCTTGTCGCACACCAGGCCGCCGGCAATCAGCGGAAGATCTATGTCTTCGCAAACCCAGGAGATCACGCGGGGCATGCATCCCGGCAGGATCTCAATAGCGTCTGCGCCTGATACGGAAACCTGTTTGGGCAGATTGTTGTAGCTGAACGAGTCAATCAGGAAGAGGCGGTGAATCGACAGGAATCCCGCCGTCTTCGCCGCCCGTACCATGGCAGCCTTTGAGCTGAGAATGCCGTCCACATGGGTGTTTGTTCTGAGGAAATCAACCACGACCGGCTTGCTGGCGAAGCCATCAAGGAGATCCACATCGACAAAAACCGTCTTGCCCGCCGACTTGAGCGTCTCCACGATCCCTCTGATCGACATCACGGATCCAAAGAGGACAAAGACAACAGGGCACGGCGCCGTCAGAACTGCCCGCAAGCCATCCTCATCCTTGATGCTGGCGATCACTGGGTGATCCGACAGCATGGCATTTATCCTGGCAGATTCATCCCGCGCATGGCGGCTCTTGGTCGGTGATTCTGCCACAGCATTTATCTCCTGGTGTAATGATCTGTCCCGTTGTGCGGAAGCCAATGGGCTGCCATCTTCGGGAACGGTTCAACAATGGTATCCCCGGCCCAGCGCCCCCGTATCTGTTGGATACGTACCGTGGCGGACCCGCCTGCGGCCACGCACCACCGTGGTTACCTGCCGGTCTCCAACACTGAGGCGAGGTCGAAGTTCACCGGCTCCTCCAGCTGCTCATAGGTGCACGATTCCGGATCCCGGTCCGGGCGCCAGCGGTTGAACTGGGCCGTGTGGCGGAACCTCTCGCCCTCCATGTGGTCGTAGCGGACCTCCACCACCAATTCGGGCCGCAACGGGACAAAGGACAGGTCTTTCCCGGCGCTCCACCTGCTGCCTTCGGCATTCCGCGGGGTCCGTTCGCCTTCTGCCTGTTTGGCCCACGCCCAGGGATGGTTGTCGAAGTCCGTCACCAGGGGCTGGAGCTGTTCGAACAGTTCCTGGCGCCGTTTCATCGGGAAGGCGCCGATCACGCCCACGCTGGCCAGGCCGCCGTCGTCCTTGTACAGGCCCAGCAGCAGCGAGCCAATGGCGTCCGGCCCGCTCTTGTGCAGCCGGTAGCCGGCCACAACGCAGTCCGCGGTGCGCTCGTGCTTGACCTTGAACATGACGCGCTTGTCCGGCTCATACCGGCCGTCCAGGCGTTTGGCCACGATGCCGTCCAGTCCGGCGCCCTCGAACTGCTCAAACCACCGCGCCGCCGTGTCCTTGTCCGTGGTGGCGGCCGTCAGGTGCACGGGTGCCTTGCTGGCCGCGAGCGCCTTCTCCAGCGCCGCACGCCGCTCCGCAAAAGGCCTGCCGGTATAGTCGTCGGCGTCCAGGGCCAGGAGGTCGAAGGCCACGAAACTTGCCGGTGTCTGCTGTGCCAGCAGTTGTACCCGGCTGGCGGCGGGATGGATCCTTTGCTGCAGGGCGTCGAAATCAAGCCGGTCACCGGAGGCACCCACCAGGATGATTTCGCCGTCCACCACGCAGCGCGGCGGCAGGTTTTCCTTGAGCGCCGCAACGAGTTCCGGGAAATAGCGGGTCATGGGCTTTTCATTGCGGCTGCCGATCTCCAGGTCATCCCCGTCGCGGAAAATGATGGACCGGAACCCGTCCCACTTGGGTTCATAGCTGAGCTCCCCGCCTCCCGGGATTCCGTCGATGCCGCTGACGGCCTTGGCGAGCATGGGCGGGACGGGCGGCATCACGGGAAGTTCCATGTGCCCATTCTTGCCCGGCCGGCGCCCCGGGCGGTAGGGTGGCGCGCGCTTGTCAGGCCGCCAGCAGCCAGACGACCAGGACCAGGACCGGGGCTGCGGCGGCCGTGGTGAGCAGGATGGTTTCGCGTGCCACCGCCACGCCGCGCCCGTACTTGCTCGCGAACAGGAACACGTTCTGCGCCGACGGAAGGGCTGCCATGAGCACGACCCCCAGGAGCATGCGGTGGTCCAGGTTGAAGAGGAAACGTCCGACGACGAACGCCACCGCCGGCATCACGGCGGACTTCAGTGCCGTGGCGGTGAGGATTTCCGCTGTGTGCCCCCCGCTGCGGAGCATCGTGGTCCCGCGCAGCGACATGCCGAAGGCCAGGAGCACCACCGGGACCGCCGCGCCCCCCAGGAGGGTCAACGGCGCCATCACCGGGGACGGCAGCTGCACGTGGAACGCGGCGAGGACCACGCCCAGGAGCGAGGCGATGATCAGGGGGTTGCGGAAGGGCTGGGTCAGGACCAGCCTTGGTGAGAACCGGCCGGCCTCGGAGAGGTCCAGCAGGGTCAGGACCAACGGGGCGAACAGGAGCAGCTGGACCAGGAGGACGGGAGCCACCGCCGTGGCGTCACCCAATGCGTAGAGCGTGATGGGTATGCCGATGTTGTTGGCGTTCACGTAGGACCCGGCCATCGCGCCGACCGCCGTTTCGGCCATGGGCCGCCGGAACCAGATCCTGCTGGCGGCCACGTACAGCAGTCCGGTGACCGCGGCTGTGATCATGGCCAGCGGCACATAGGCGGAGAAGACCACGGAGAGGTCCGATTTCAGCACGACGGTAAAGAGCAGCACCGGATTGGTGATGAAGAAGGCGGTCCGGGTCAGTGCGGAGATGGTGGGTTCATCGCCCAGGCCGCACCGCGCGGCGACATAACCCACGGCAATGACGACGCCGATCACCGCCAGTCCGATGAGCACACCGCCCACGTGGGGTACTTCCTTCCGCTACCGCCATGCACTACTGCGGAATGGCAGTACTACAAGTCCCAAACTTATCCGATGGGCGCGGCGATGCCGGGAGGCGTCCACAGTATGGCCCGGCTGCCATCCGCTGCCCGGCTTTGTGAAAAAATCAGCCATGCACGCCATGCAGCATTCCAGCAAGCTCGAGAACGTCCGGTACGAACTCCGGGGGCCGATCCTCCAGGCAGCCAAGAACATGGAGGCCGAGGGCCACCGGATCCTGAAGATGAATCTCGGGGACACGGCACCGTTCGGCCTGGAAGCACCGGAGTCGGTGGTGGTCGACATGATCCACCACCTGCGCGGCGCCCAGGGCTACAGCGACTCGAAAGGCATCTTCACCGCCCGGACGGCCATCTCGCAGTACTACCAGACCCGTGGACTGATGAACATTGGGGTCGAGGACATCGTGATCGGCAACGGCGTCAGCGAACTGATTTCCATGTGCCTCCAGGCGTTCATGGAGAACGGCGACCAGATCCTGGTCCCGGCGCCGGACTATCCCCTCTGGACGGCCGCCGTGACCCTCACCGGCGGCAAGCCCGTGCACTATCTTTGCGACGAGGCGGACAACTGGTGGCCGGACATGGCCGATGTGGAGGCAAAAATCACCAGCCGTACCAAGGGCATCGTGATCATCAACCCGAACAATCCCACCGGCGCCGTCTACCCTCGCCACATTTTGGAGCAGTTCGCGGCCCTGGCGCGGAAGCACAACCTGGTCCTGTTCTCGGACGAAATCTACGAGAAGGTGCTGTACGGCGGTGCCACCCACATCCACACGGCATCCGTAGCCGAGGACGTGTGTTGCCTGACGTTCAGCGGCCTGTCCAAGGCGTACCGCATGCCCGGCTACCGGGCAGGATGGGTGGCCGTCACCGGGCCGCTGGCCGCCACTGCGGCCTACCGGGAAGGACTGGAGTTACTGGCCTCCCTGCGCCTGTGCGCCAACGTTCCTGCCCAGCACGCCATCCAGACCTGCCTGGGCGGGTATCAAAGCATTGAGGCACTGGTGAAACCGGGCGGCAGGCTGCGCGAGCAGCGGGACCTCGCCCACAAACTTCTCACGGCCATTCCCGGTGTCACCTGTGTTCCTGCGTCCGGCGCCATGTACCTCTTTCCGCGGCTGGACCCGGAGCTCTATCCGATCGCCAGCGACGAGCAGTTTGTGCTGGATCTGCTCAAGGACCAGAAGATCCTCGTATCCCACGGCTCGGCTTTCAACTGGCCCACCCCGGACCACTTCCGGTTCGTCATCCTTCCGTCGGTCCGCGAGATTGAGGAAGCCGTGCGGCGGATCTCCACGTTCCTGGCCGCCTACCGCAACCGTGAGGCGGACTACGAGGTGGAAACAGTTGCGGATTAAAGAACTAACCGGTCCCTAACAGCCAGGAAACCGGTCGGCAACATTGGACGCACACACTGGTTAGTGCAGGCAAGAGCCGGCACCAGCTCCAGCCAGGAGGCCCCGATGTTGAAGAAAGCGACCCCGCATGTAACCAGAGTGCGCGCCCTGGACCAGCTCCACCGCGGCGACGAAATCGAAGCCCGCCTTTCGGTGGGGCCGTCCTACGACGACGTGGTGATCCGCCGCGGCAGCGTGCAGGAAACGGCACCCGGAATTGGCGTGGTGTGGATCCTGGACCGGATCACGGGCGTCCGGAAAGCCATCAATACCGATGAGTGCAGCGTCTGGCGGGTGGCGTAGGAGCTGTGACCCGGAAGCCGGATCCGGTACGGCGGGTGTAGTCAGCCAGGACTGCCCGCCAGCCATCGGCCCTTCGCGTCACCCGCCTGCAACGGACTGGATCACCAGGACCTCCTGTCCCGGTGAGACCTGGGTTTCCATGCCCTGCAGCCGCCGCACCTCATTGCCGTCGACATAGATGTTGACGAACCTCCTGAGCGACCCGGTTTCGTCGCGGAGCCGCCTGCCAAGTACGGCATACTCCGCGGCAACCGCATCAAGCAGGCTTGCCACCGTCACCGGCCCGTCGGCGGGCGCAGTCAGTACGGACTGCCCGCCGGCCAGGGGCTGCAGAACGCTGGGGAGCAGCAGCACAATGTCAGGCACCGGCCACCACTGCCGCCCGGACACACAGGACATCGGGCAAGTGGGAGGCCACCTCCCTGAACGTTTCCCCTTCATCCGCACTCGCGTAAACCGTGCCGCCGCGCGTACCAAAGTAGACGCCTGCCGGTTCAGCGCTGTCCACCGACGCTGCGTCCCTGAGCACACTGTTGTACTCATGGTCGGGAAGGCCCGCGCTCAGGTGCTTCCAGGTATTTCCGGCGTCGTCCGTGCGGTGGACGGCGAGCTTCCCATCCGGAGGGATGCGTTCGCCGTCGGCCTTGAGCGGCACCACCCACGCGGTGCCTTCGCGCCTGGGATGGGTCAGCATCACGAAGCCAAAGTCGGCCGGCAGGCCCTCGGCGATGGACTTCCAGGTGTCCGCATTGTCGTCTGTCCGGTACACGCCGTGGTGGTTCTGGGCGTAAAGGCGTCCCGCCGCCCCGGCGTCGGCGGCGATCTTGTGCACGCACTGGCCGAACTCGGGGTTGGGGTCCGGCATGAAGTAGGCCGAGATCCCTTTGTTGCGCGGTTCCCAGGAGGCGCCGGCATCGAGCGATCGGTAGACCCCACCGGTGCTCATGGCTACGTGCACCGTTTCGCCGGCCGGGTCCACAACGATTGAATGCGCTGCGGCGCCGCCGTAGCCCGCTCCCCACTCGCTGCGGTGCGGGTGGTCCCACAGGCCGCGGTTCAACTCGAAGTGTTCGCCGCCATCCGTGGATTTCCACACGGAAATCGGCTCGGCCCCTGCCCACACCACTCCGGGCCGGGACCCGGCGTCCGGGTAGATCTGCCAGACGCGCTCCAGTGCAGCCCCCGTGTCCGCAGGGAATCTGATGGCGCCCTGTTCCGGTTCGGTCCAGGTGGCACCCAGGTCATCCGAGTGCGCAACCGTGGGTCCCCAGTGCGGGCTGCGGACCCCCACCAGGATCCGGGTACGGCCTTCCCTCGTATCGATCCCGATGCTGGGAATCTCCGCCATCAGGAAATGCGGGCCGGTCAGGGACCAGTCCTGCCTGTCCGGGCTCGTGGCCAGCCACAGCCCCTTTTTCGTGCCGATTGCCAGGACAAATGTTTCTGACGCCGTTGCCATGCGGACCATGCAACCACCGGATGGGCCCCGGCGCAACGGTTTTCAGCCCTGCAAACCCCCCGTCCCGGCGGGGGATCAGTCCACGAACTCCGACTGGGTCTCGATGAAATCCCAGTCCGCCGCCGTCAGGACGCCGGCCGGGTTCCCCGGATGGGGACCGCCGGCCTCCGCGATGCCTTGGAGCACCGGAAGGGGCAGATCCTCCGCACGGAGGTTTTGCCGCAGCCACTCCTTGCTGGCCAGGTCCAGGTCCAGCCACCACATGAAGATTTCCACCGCTCACCTCCTTCACCCATTTAAAACGGTAGGCGTGGCCGTGGCCGTGGACAAGGTGCTCCCGCAGAAGCAGGTAACCGGGACGAGACTTCGGGTACTGGCAGGTAACTTGCCTGGCCAGCCGGGGGAAAAGACAAGTACCCCCTACTGGCGACTGCCTTCGGCGGCGCCCCTAGCCTGAAATCTCAAAGCAAGCTGACCGTGCTGCTGAGGCATAGGGCTTAACCGCTGGCCTTCCCTCGCCATGGTCCGTTTGACATATCTGGGGAGAAAAAATGAAACGCACCTTAGCAACAATGGGGGTGATGGGGCTTGGCCTTATCAGCCTCACAGCACCGGCCATCGCGGCTTCCGACCAGGCTGCGCTAGCCCACTCGGACGGAAGCGCCGTGATCCCGCTGGAATTCAATGTCAACGGCACCAACAACGGCGGCGGCAACGCCGGCGGCGGAACTGACAATGGCGGCGGCAACGGCGGAACCAACAACGGCGGCGGCAACGGCAACGGCGGCGGAACCAACAACGGCGGCGGCAACGGCAACGGCGGCGGAACCAACAACGGCGGCGGCAACGGCGGCGGAACCAACAACGGCGGCGGCGGAACCAACACTGGCGGCGGCAACGGCAACGGCAACGGCGGCGGAACCAACAACGGCGGCGGCAACGGCGGCGGAACCAACAACGGCGGCGGCAACGGCAACGGCGGCGGCACCAACACCGGCGGCGGCGGCACCAACACCGGCGGCGGCGGCAACGGCAACGGCGGCGGCACCAACACCGGCGGCGGCGGCACCAACACCGGCGGCGGCGGCACCAACACCGGCGGCGGCGGAACCAACACCGGCGGCGGCGGAACCAACACTGGCGGCGGCGGCACCAGCACCGGTGTAACCAACACCGGAACAGGTCTCGTCACTGTGGTTCCGAACGCTACAGCCCCCGCCCAGACGCCGACTTCCGCACCCAAGGCTGCTGTCCCGGCCCCGGTCGCCGTCGGAACCAACCAGGGCTACAACGCCCAGACCGCGGTGGGAGCACCCGATGGCCTGCCGGGGTGGCTCGCCGGCCTGGGAGCGCTGGCTGCCGCGGGGACCGCAGTGGCAGTACGGCGCCAGTCGCGTCCGCTGCACACCGGCGGCTAGCCGGAACACCGCCACCGCCCGTGGCCCCTGACAAGGAAGGCGTTCTGCCAGTGCCCGGCGGGGCGCCTTCCTTCCACCCCCGCCGACCCGTAAGGAATGCAATGGGCCAGGATCGAAGCCGGCACGCAGCGCCCATGCGGCGCGGCATCCTGCGGTGGAACCGGGGCGATCTGGCCATCTTGGTGTGTGGATTCCTCGCCTTCCTGTCGTTCACGTTCGGCGCTCCCCTGTTCCAGCCTTCGGCCCTGTCCCACCCCACAGCCCTAGCCCGCCCTGCGCCGTTGCCTGCCGCCAGGACTGCCCCTGCGGCCCCAGCACCCTCTGATGGCGGGGCCGCGGCCGGAGCAGCTGGGCCTGCCCAGCCTGCGGAAGCCCAAACGCCGAGCTCTTCGGAAGCAGCAGGGCCCGAAGTTCCGGCCGCAGCCCCGCCCATCCACATCCGTTATCCGTCGGCAGCCTTCGACGTGGCCATCCATCCACTGGACCTGGACGGTGAAGCCCAGTCCAGCCGGACTATCGAACCGCCCGCAACGAAGGATGGCTATTGGCTGACGCCGTTCGGAGTCCCGGGGAAAGGCTCCGGCAACACCACCTACGTCATTGGCCACAGCTGGGAAGGCGCGGATGCCCCTTTCAACCACCTCAGTTCGGCGGCGGCCGTCGGCGACCACATTGAGGTGGAAACCGCAGCCGGAACCATCAGCTACCGGGTGGACAGCATCACGACGTACCTGAAGTCCGGACTCAAGGACAGCGCCGTGTGGGACATGGTGCCCAACCGGCTTGTCCTCATCAGCTGCTACACCGAGGACCCGTGGGGCAAGAACGTGGTGGTCACGGCATACCCCGCCGACCCCCAGTAGCCGCCCGGGCGGCGGTGCTGCGCGTCTTTCCGGGCCGAACGGACCTGTTCACACCCCGCGGCCAGGCGGACAATTGGCCGCATGACAGGGGAACACATCAATACTGCTCCGCTGCTGGTGGGGATCATGCCCAAGCAGCACCCGGAGGTCCTCCAAACTGCGGCCATGCTGGCTGCCCGGCTGGGGGTGCCTTTGGTCTGCGCCTATGTGGACGAGGCCAGCTACCTGGTGGAATGGGATCCTGCCCGGTCCGCGCACCGCCTTTCACTGCACCCCGATGCCGACGACGACATGCTGGCCCTCACCACAGGCCTGAAGTCGCAGGTCCAGGCCACGGTGGACAACCTGCCGCCGGACCGCGGGACGCTGGACTGGTCCTTCCGCACACTCACCGGCGATCCGGCCCGGGCCCTGGGCCAGGTGGCAGCCGAATTGGATTCCCCGATCATCATTGTTGGCACTTCCGAACGGGGATTCTCGCACTGGCTCTCGGAGGCCCTCAATGGATCGGTGGGGGCGTGGCTGAGCCATCACCAAAGCCGCCCGGTCCTGGTGGTGCCCTACCGGATGCCGGCGCATGAAGACCGGCCTTAGCGTGGGCTTTCCGGCAAAATACCCGGCATTGGGGCCTGCTTAAAGTAAAGCGAAAGTAGTTATTCGGGATGCTGGCGCAGTGCCGTACCAGCCAGTAAGCTGGTTCAAGCAAGGCCGATCCACCCAGGTGGAAGCCGGAATTGCCCAAGAGCTGCTCCGGAGTGCGTATCCCCCAATAACGCACTCCGGAGCTTTTTTGTGCCCTGAACGCCTTCGTCACAGTGCCACCAATTCATGGCCGGGTTCCGGTCGGATACCCCATAGGGGTACTTGTGCTGATACCCCTATGGGGTATATGTTTGCGGCATGGACGCCACTGAAGAAGCCGTTGCCACCGTGGCAGCTACGGGGTCGGCCCCCGATGCCCGAACTGTGCAAGAGCACGGGTACACGGGAAACAAAGACGCGTACCTGCGGCGCCTGAAGCGCATTGAGGGCCAGGTGCGGGGCATCGCCCGGATGGTGGATGAGGACAAGTACTGCATCGACATCCTGACCCAGGTTGCCGCCGTCACCAAGGCCCTGCACGCCGTCAGCCTTGGCCTGGTGGAGGAACACATCGGCCACTGCGTGGTGGGGGCGGCCTCCGAGCCGGATCCCGATGCACGTGCCGAAGCCATTGACGCCAAGGTAAAGGAAGCTGCCGACGCCATTGGCCGCCTGCTGCGCTGACCCCAGAGTCCACAATCCACCCCGGCCAGCACCGGCACCACATGAAGGAGCAAGCCATGAGCACCACCTCACCCACCACCACAACCGTCAGCGTCTCGGGCATGACCTGCGGACACTGCGTGTCGGCAGTCAGCGAAGAACTGGAAGCCATCGACGGCGTTGAAGCAGTGGCCGTGGACCTGAACGCCGGCGGTATCTCCACCGTGACCATCACTTCAGGCAAGGAACTCTCCCCCGCGGAAATCGGCGAAGCCGTCGCCGAAGCCGGCTACCTGGTGGTGGCCAACGAAGCCTAGAACCCCTCCCAACACTGAAAGGTGACATGAGCCAGGAACTGCTGCACCCGCCGGGCACCCGCGTTGTCGAACTGGACATCGAGGGGATGACCTGCGCCTCCTGCGTCAACCGCGTGGAGAAGAAGCTCGGCAAGCTCGAGGGAGTGGCCGCCACCGTCAACCTGCCACTCGAGTCGGCCTACGTCACGGTCCCGGAGGGCATCACTGACGAGCAGCTCACCGCAACGGTGGAAGCAGCTGGTTACAAGGCAAAAGTCCGGCCACAACACACCCCTGCTCCGGAAACCGGGCCCGCGGACCAGCCAGCCGCGATTCCCGCTTCCCGGCTTCGCCCGCGCCTGGTCCTGGCCGCCATCCTGACCGTCCCGGTGTTCCTGGTGAGCATGGTCCCGGCGCTCCAGTTCCCCAACTGGGGCTGGGTGGCTGCGGTACTGGCGCTGCCGGTGGTCACGTGGGCGGCCTGGCCCTTCCACCGCGCGGCTGCCATCAACGCCCGGCACCTCGCCTCCACCATGGACACGCTGGTGTCCCTCGGAGTGGCGGCGGCGTACCTGTTTTCAGCGTGGCAGCTGCTGGCCGACCCCGGCATGACGGCGCATCCGGGCATGGAGGACATGTCCGGCGGCCTGTACTTCGAGGTTGCCTCCGTGGTCACTGCATTCCTGCTCCTGGGCCGGTACCTGGAGGCCAACGCCAAAAAGAAGGCCGGGGACGCCCTGCAGGCCCTGCTGAACCTGGGGGCCAAAGACGCCACGGTCCTGCGCAACGGAAGCGAACAGAAGATTCCCGCCGACCGTCTGCGGGTGGGCGACGTCCTGGTGGTCCGCCCGGGTGAGAAGATAGCCACCGATGGGGTGGTGGTGGACGGCGCTTCCGCCGTGGACGCCTCCCTGGTCACCGGCGAATCGGTTCCCGTGGAGGTCGGTCCTGACAGCCGGGTCACCGGTGCCACCATCAACACGTCCGGCCGCCTGCTGGTGCGGGCCACCCGGGTCGGCTCCGAGACCACCCTTGCCCAGATGGCCCGGCTGGTGTCGCAGGCCCAGACCGGCAAGGCCCCCATCGCACGGCTCGCGGACCGCATCAGCGCCGTCTTCGTCCCGGTGGTCCTGGGCATCGCCGTCCTGACGTTCGTGCTCTGGCTCCTATTGGCCGGTCCGGACGCCGATGGCGGCCATCTGCGGCAAGCCTTCACGGCCGCCGTCGCCGTCCTGGTGATTGCCTGCCCCTGCGCCCTCGGCCTGGCCACCCCGGTGGGCCTGCTCACCGGCACCGGACGGGGTGCACAGCTGGGCATCCTGATCAAGGGCCCGCAGGTCCTGGAGGACACCCGCACGGTGGACACCATCCTGCTGGACAAGACCGGGACCGTCACCACGGGCGTCCTGGCCGTGGATGCCATGTCAGCCTTCAGTGGTTTCCATGACCGCGAGGTCCTCCGTCTGGCGGGAGCCGTGGAGACCGCCTCCGAACACCCGGTGGCACACGCCATTGCGGCAGCAGCGGCGTCGGCCGCACGGTCGGGAGATGCTGTGAACGACGGCGGCATCCTCCCGCAGGTGCAGGATTTCGCTTCCGCCCCGGGGGGCGGAGTGTCCGGAACCGTTGAGGGCAGGCACGTAACGGCCGGTCGGAGCGGTTGGCTGCTGGGGAACGGAATCGCGCTGGATGCCTCGCAACAAGCCCAGCTCGCGGCTGCCGAGGAAGGGGGTGCCACCGCCATCTGCGTGGCAGTTGACGGCACCCCGGCCGGAATCATCAGCCTGCGGGACACCGTCAAGGAAGGTTCCGCCGACGCCGTCGCGCGCCTGAAAGGGCTGGGCCTGCGGCCCATCCTGCTGACCGGGGACAATGCCGCGGTCGCTGCCCGGGTTGCTGCCGCCGTCGGCATCGCTCCCGGCGATGTCTACGCCGGCGTCCTGCCGGAAGGGAAAGTCGAGGCAGTGCGGACGCTCCAGGCCGGCGGCGCGACGGTGGCCATGGCGGGAGACGGCGTCAACGATGCCGCCGCACTGGCGCAGGCCGACCTGGGCATTGCCATGGGTTCGGGGACGGACGTGGCCATCGAAGCCGCGGACCTGACGGTGATGGGCAGCGACCTTGCCCAGGTGGCGCAGGCCATCGAACTGTCCCGGAGGACCCTTTCCACCATCAAGACCAACCTGTTCTGGGCGTTCTTCTACAACGCGATGGGAATCCCCGTTGCCGCCCTGGGGCTGCTCAACCCGATGATCGCGGGCGCCGCCATGGCTGCCAGCTCAGTCCTGGTGGTCACCAACTCGCTGCGGCTGCGCAGCTTCGGACGGCACCAAAGCCAGGCCCAGGCCAAAGGGGCACGCTCCAGGACCAGGGTCAGGCCGCACCGTACCTGACCGCGGCACGGGCCCTCGCCTTGGCCGCCTCCGCCTCCCGGTCCTTGGGCGGCGCCTGCGTCACCAGCGAATCCAGCAGATGCTGCGTGATGTGCGCGATCTCATGCACGGCCTCGTCAAACGCTTCCTGGTTGGCCTTGGACGGCTTGGTACTGCCGCTGATCTTGCGGACATACTGCAGTGCGGCCGCATGCACTTCCTCGGACGTGGAGTGTGGCTCGAAGTTGTGGAGGGTTCGGATATTCCGGCACATACCGCCATGCTAGGCTCTCCGAATGCCTGGGATCGACCCCCTTTTTTCATGGTCTCCACCCGGCGTCATGGGAAGCCCGGCATGGGCAGCGCTGCCCATCGACACTGTTTGGGGGCCGGGATAGGTTTTAGGCAATGGATCTTCCGGATGAGCCGGGGGGCCGCTGGGGATGCCGATCTGGTTCGGATCCACGACCTATCAAGGAGAAACTGATGGCTATTTGGGGTGCAGACGTTGAGCAGCTTCGCCAGCTCGGCAGCAAGCTTCAGGCAGGCGCGTCCGAGATCGAGACGCAGAAGTCCACCCTCACCAAGGTTCTGGGCAGCACCAACTGGGAAGGCCCGGACGCCACCAAGTTCCGCAACGAGTGGTCCGGTACCCACACCGCCATGCTCACCAAGGTTGCCGAGGCACTGAAGGAAGCCGGCGCGCAGGCCAAGCGCAACGCCGAGGAGCAGAGCCAGGCATCCCACTAGGCTTACCGCCGGTATCCGGAAAGGGCAGGGAGACCATGCGGTGTCCCTGCCCTTTCCTGTTTGCGTCCGACGTCGGCACTCAGCCAAGGAGCCGCAGCGCCCACGGCCGGGGCCGGCTTCACTGGGGCCGCCCCTAAGGGGACGGGCCCGGCTAAGGGACGGGCTCGACGTCGTTCGCGTGCTCCAGCGGTGAGGCCCCCGTCTGCGCAGCCTTCCCGCCAGCCAGGGCGGCAGAGGCCCGCAGCTCGTCGAGCCGGACCAGGATGACCCCACCGACGATCAGGACGCCGCCCAGGAGCTGGATCGCGCCCGGCAGCTCCCCGAGCAGCAGCCACGCCCACACCACGGCAAACAGAACCTCGGTGAGTGACACGAAGGAGGCCACCTTGGAACCCAGGGCCCTGGCTGCCATGATGCCCGAGACGTAGGCCAGGACGGTGGCCAGCACCACCAGCCCCGCGAGGGAGACCCACCAGGGCGTGGTCCAGGCACCCAGTGTGGTGTCCTCAGTATTGAAGGCCATGGGGAGCAGGCCGGTGGCGGCAGCGAGCCACATGGCCGCGGCACCCACCATGAGTCCGCCCGACGCCAGCACAATGGCCGGAAGTGTGTCATTTTCCTTGGCCGTGATGAAGAAATAGATGGCCAGGCATACCGCTGCAGCCATGCCCCAAAGGACCCCCACCACGTCCACCTTCACGGCGCCTGTGAGGTCCAGGACCAGGACCAGCCCTGCCAGGGACAGCAGCGTCCCGCCGGCAGTCAGCACGCGCGGGCGGCGGCGGCTGGCAGCCCAGAGCCACAGGACGATAATCACCGGAGCCAGGTACTCCAGGAGGAGCGCGACGCCCACGGACAGACGCGCCACCGCGTTGAAGTAGAACAACTGGCAGGCCGCCACGCCGACGAGCCCGAACAGCACAATGGTGAGCCAGTTGTCCCGCAGCTGGTGCCAGCGCCCCTTCAGTGCGGACACGGCGGGGACCGCAAGGATTAGGGCGGCGCCTGTGAGGCGGGCGGTGACGGCCGCCCCGGGGGACCAGCCGGTTTCCAGCAGTGACTTGGCGAACGAGCCGGACAGGCCGAAGACGGCAGAGGAGAACAGCGCGATGCCGAGCCCGGATGCCAGGAAGCCGGTCCTTGTACCGGGCAGCTCCGGGGCGGAGATGGGGTTTTTGGCGGCAGGCACCGTTGCCTCCTGTCAGGAGTAAAGTGGGGTAATGCTCATGACACTACGCTTCGGTGCTGTAAGGAGTCAACATGGTTTTCGCCCCTGACACTGAAGTGGCACTGCGGACGGTGGTGAACCTCATCAACACGGCCACGAACGGCAGGGAGGGGCTGGCCTCCATTGCCGATCTGGACAGCTTCCTGGACGCTGAAGGATTCTCCGGGGCACGCAGCAGGGATGCCGCCGAACTCGAGAGCGTGCGGCAGCTGCGCAGCGAACTTGCCGCGGTATGGACGGCGGACGAGGACACCGCCGTGGAGGCGGTCAACCGGCTGCTGCGGGACGCCAACGCGCTGCCCCAGCTGATGAAGCACGACGGGTGGGACTGGCACCTGCATGCCACCGCGCGCGAGGCACCGCTGGCGGACCGGATGGGCACCGAGGCTGCCATGGCCCTGGCTGACGTGATCCGAAGCAAGGAGAGGGACCGGCTGCGCATGTGCGCGTCAGAGGACTGCGACGCCGCCGTGCTGGACCTGAGCCGGAACCGGTCCAAGCGCTACTGCGATACCGGCAACTGCGCCAACCGGGCCCACGTTGCCGCCTACCGCGCCAGGCAGGCCGCGGCGGGCTAGCTTAGCCCCGGTCTGGTCCGCCCGTGCCATCGCCCGAAGCCGTCGGGTCCTGGCTGCCGGGAGCACCGAACCCATGGCCGGGCCGGCCCTGCGGGGATGGTTTGGGCGCCGAGCTCAGGTTTACGCCCGACCCCTTGCCCAGGTGTTCAGCGTTCTCCTTGTAGCTCATCGACAGCATTGCCGCGATCACCAGGGTGACGATGAAGGCGATGCCCGCCGCGGTGAAGGCAAGGTCGAACCGGGGCGTACGGGCGCTTCCGCCGGAGGCAAAGATCAATACGGCGACGAAGGCGACAACGGCCCAGAATGCGGAAAACATCAGCGGCCCCTTCACCGAGGTCCGCAGCTTGCGCGGTTTTCCCTGATGCTGGTCAGCCACGGTGGTTCCTCCCTGCAGGCGGCGCTGGGCCGGCCTGGTGTACGAATTGCGGTGTCGCGCCAATCTTTCTACAGAAAGTAGAAGGGCACTCCCCCTAGTTTACGGCTTTCCTGCAACGCCGCGGGCATCATGCCGCAGCGTCAGGCCCGAAAGTACCCACAGGACGCCCGAAACAATCGCTCCTCCGCCGGTGACGCCAAGCAGGGCATGGGCGCCGAGGCTGACGAAGAACGGCAGCAGCGCCGCTGTGCCAATCCCGATGACCCCGGACGCGATCCAGTCACGCGCAAGCACATGGCGGCCCCTGTGCCGCAGGCCGCAGGCGAGTTCGAGGAGGCCTGCCACTCCCAGACCCAGGGCTGCTATCACCCCGAATAACAGGTCACTGTGCAGGAGGAGCACGGCGAAGCCGGCACCGGCCAGGACCGCTCCGGCGGCGGACAGCATCTTGCCCGAGTTCTGTGCGAGCCCCGCTGCCGGGACGGTCCGCAGGGACACCAGGCCGGCCGCCAGCAGGTAAAGGCCGCCGGCCCAGCCCATGACCTCAACGGAGGGAGACGTCCAGAAGACCGTCACTGCGCCAAACACCAGGGCAGCGGCGGCGCGGAGCAGGACCGGCCTCCAGAGGTCGATGCGGGGGGTGGTTGCGGGAGCAGCGCCCGCGGGGGTGGATGGTTGCGTCACCGGTCCAGTTTAGTGGGGGCTGCTGGGAGGTCTAACCGGACGGGCTGCCCGGGGCCCTTCGGTAGGCGCAACCGCGGTTCAGCCCGCACCGAGCACCATCCACCGGTCTGACCGGGCACGCAGGCCCAGGGTTACCGCGCGTGCCGCCATGTACCCAAGCGCGAAAACCGCCCAAAGCCAGCCGAGCCCGGGAGCCCCCGCGGCGCCGGACAGGGCAACCCATACCAGCAGCGGCGAGTAGACGCCAAGGTTCACCAGGCCGGCCAGGGCGAGATACTGCGCGTCGCCGGCACCGATCAGCACACCATCCAGGACAAAGACGTAGCCGGCAATAGGCTGGCCGGCGGCCAGGACCCAGAGGGCAAGGGCCAGGACGTGCTGCACCTGCGGGTCGGGCGTGAACAGCGCACCGGCCCAGGGGGCTGCCGCGGCCAGGAGCAGGCCGGTCACCACCCCGAAACCCGCGCCCCAGCGGATCATGGTGCCGGTCAACAGCCTTGCCCGCGCCGCATTGGACGCGCCAAGCTCTTTCCCAATGAGCGCCTGCGCGGCGATTGCCAGGGCGTCCAGGGCGAACGCAAGGAACGAAAAAATGGTCATGGCCAGCTGGTGGGCTGCGAGGTTGACTTCACCCTGCGCGGTGGCCACCAGCACCGTCGCCAGGATGGCGGTGCGGAGGCTGAGTGTACGCAGCATGAGCCATGAGCCCACGCGCGTCATGGTGCGGATGCCCCGCCAACTTGGCAGCAGGGCCACGCCGTGGCGCACGGCGCTCCGGCGGACCATCACTACATACACCGCTGCCATGGCCCATTGCGCAACACTGGTGCCCAGGGCCGAACCCACCACCGACAGGCCCAAACCATAGACAAGCCAGAGGTTCAGCACGATGTTCGCACCGAAGCCGGCAGTAGCCACCACCAGGGGCGTCCGGGTGTCCTGCAACCCTCGGAGCACCCCGGTGCCGGCAAAGATCAACAGCATCGCCACCAGGCCCGGCATGGACCATCGGAAGTATTCGATGGCATAGGTCCGAACGCTGTCTTCGGCACCAAGCAGGCCGATGAGCGGGTCAGCAGCCGCGAAGCCGGCAGCTGCGAGGAACACGCCGAGGAGCAGTGCCAGCCAGACGCCGTCGCGCCCCGCTGCGAGGGCCTTGCCCAACTGCCCCTCGCCCAGGGCCCGGGCAACAGCGGGCGTCGTGGAGTAAGCCAGGAAGACCATGAGCCCCACAATGGTCTGCAGCACGGCGGAGGCGAGCCCCACTCCCGCGAGCTGGGCGACGCCGAGGTGTCCCACGATGGCGGAATCCGCCAACAGGAAGAGGGGCTCCGCCACCAGTGCACCGAAGGCCGGAACGGCGAGGCGGAGGATCTCCCTGGCCGGCCCCCGGCTTCCGGCCGCGGACGTGGACGTGGACGTGGACGTGGGAGCAGGCTGGTGGGGCACGGTGCCAGCCTAACCGGGGCAACCCATGGAAAGGAGCCGTCATGAGAAGGCCCACTCTCTCCAAGAGATAGTTGACAGTTCAACTATCTCTTGGAGAGAGTGGGATCCATGAACCATTCACGACTGACCACCACAGCCCTTACCGCCCTTCGGATCATCCTCGGCTTCCTCTTCGCGGCCCACGGGTGGCAGAAGTTCACTGAGTGGACCATAGCCGGCACCCAGGCGTCGTTCGCCAAGATGGGCGTACCGGCCGCCGACGTCATGGCGCCCGCCGTTGCGGTCCTTGAACTGGCAGGCGGTATTGCCCTGATCCTTGGGGTCCTCACCCGCGTGGTTGCCGCACTCCTTGTCCTGGACATGCTGGGCGCCCTCTTCCTGGTGCATGCCCCGGCAGGTATCTTCGCCGCAAACGGAGGATATGAGCTTGTCCTGCTCCTGGCCACAGCAGCCTTCGCACTGGCGCTCACCGGCGCCGGCCGCCTGTCCCTCGACCGCCTCCTCTTCAGCCGCAGCAATTCGAGGTTGTCAGTCCTGGCCTAGCGGACTCTTCCAGAGACCTGCGACGGCGGTTGTGCACCCGGGTGCGCGGCCGCCGCCGCACTTTAACCGCCGGCAGTCCCCCGCAGGACCGAACCGGCCGGTAACCTGCGCCGTCAGTAAGATCGCAGCATGACTGAGACCGGCCGCCCCAACTCCGTAACCCTCCGATTCCTGGCCGCTCCCACCGACGTGGGCCACAGCGGCTCCGTGGACGCCGGCACCGTGCTCGAGTGGGTGGACAAGGCTGCGTATGCCGCAGCGGTGGGATGGGCCAAGTCCTACTGCGTGACCGCCTACGTGGGAAACATCCACTTTGCCGATCCAGTCAACAGCGGCGACATGGTGGAAGTGGAGGCCACGATCGTCTACACGGGCCGGTCCTCCATGCAAATCCACACCGTGGTCTCGTCCGGGGATCCGAAGGGCGGCCCGGCCACGATGCGCAGTCAGTGCATGGTGATCTTTGTGGCCGTCGGCGAGGACGGCAAACCCATTCCAGTGCAGCAGTTCGAGCCCGCGACGCCTGCCGAGATCGAGCAGCGCGACCACGCGCTGGCCAGGATCAAGGTCCGTGAGCGGATCGTCGAAGCTATGAACGGGCAGGAATATACCGATGCCGGAACGGCGGAGCGGGTGACCTTGCGCTTCATGGCCGCCCCCACCGACGTTAATTGGGGCGGCAAGGTCCATGGCGGCATCGTCATGAAATGGATCGACGAGGCCGCCTATGTGTGTGCCTCACGCTACTGCGGACGGGACACCGTTGCAGTCTTCTCCGGCGGCGTGCGCTTCTACCGGCCCCTGCTGATCGGCCATGTGGTGGAGGTCGAAGCCCGGCTGGTCTACACCGGCACCAAGGGCATGCATATCGCTGTCCACGTCCGGTCCGGCGACCCAAAGGGCCGGGAGCTGCACCTCACCACGTACTGCCTCACGGTGATGGTGGCCCGCGACGGCGACGGCAACTCGGTGCCGGTCCCCGCCTGGGTGCCGGTCAGCGGGGAGGACAAGCGGCTCCACGCACATGCCCGCGAGCTCCTGGAAATCCGGGGGACAGCTCCGGGCAACCGGCTGCCCAACCACCTGCTGGCCGGCGCGGCTCCCGCAGCCGCCGCTAACGGAGCCTAGAAGCCGCCGCCCCCCGAGTCGCCCGCCATGTTGGCGAATCGGGAGTAATGGCCCTGGAACGCCACCACGATGTCTTTGGTGGGGCCGTTACGGTGCTTGGCCACCAGGATGTCCGCTTCCCCTGCGCGGGGCGATTCCTTGTCATAGACGTCTTCACGGTGCAGCAGGATCACCATGTCGGCGTCCTGTTCGATGGAACCTGACTCACGGAGGTCAGAGACCATGGGCCGCTTGTCCTGGCGCTGTTCCGAGCCACGGTTCAGCTGCGACAGGGCGATCACGGGCACCTGGAGTTCCTTGGCGAGGAGCTTGAGCGCACGGGAAAACTCGGAAACTTCCTGCTGGCGCGATTCCACCTTCTTGCCTGAGCTCATCAGCTGCAGGTAGTCGAGGATGACCAGCTTGAGATCATGCTGCTGCTTCAGCCGGCGGCACTTGGCCCGGATTTCCATCAGGGACATATTGGGGCTGTCGTCAATGAACAGCGGGGCATCGTTCATCCTGCCCATGGTGGTGGCAATCTTCGACCACTGCTCGTCCTTGATGGTTCCCTTGCGCAGGTCCTGGAGTCCAATGGTGGCCTCGGCGGAGAGCAGGCGCATGGCGATCTCGTTCCGGCCCATTTCCAGGGAGAACATCACCGTGGAGAGGTTGTTCTTGATGGCTGCGGAGCGGGCGAAATCCAAGGCAAAGGTGGATTTACCGACGGCCGGGCGGGCGGCGATGACGATCATCTGGCCCGGGTGTAGTCCGTGGGTCAGTTCATCAAGTTCGTAGAAGCCGGTGGGCACACCGGTCATGCCCTCCCCGCGGTGGCCGGACGCCTCGATCTCGTCCACCGTTGACTCCATGACGTCCTTCAGCACCACATAGTCTTCGGCGGTGCGGCGTTCCGCTACGGCATAAACCTCTGCCTGCGCCTGGTTGACCAGGTCCTCCACCTCGCCGTCGGAGCCATAACCCAGCTGCACGATCTTGGTTCCGGCGTTTACCAGCCGGCGGAGCACTGCGCGCTCGGCCACGATCTCCGCGTAATACCCGGCGTTGGCCGCGGTGGGAACGGTCTGGATGAGCTCGTGGAGGTAGGCCGGGCCGCCGATCCTGTTGATTTCAGCGCGCTTGGTCAGCTCGTCGGACACAGTGACGGCGTCCGCGGGCTCGCCCCGGCCGTAGAGGTCGATGATGGCCTCATAGATGGTCTCGTGTGCCGGGCGGTAGAAATCCTGCCCGCGGAGGATCTCCACCACATCCGCAATGGCATCCTTGGACAGCATCATGCCGCCCAGGACCGACTGTTCGGCCGCGATGTCCTGGGGAGGTTTGCGGCTCGCATCCGATCCACGGGTTGCCTCGACGGGGTCCAGATGCGCGATTGACAAAGCTGCCGTCCTCCATTTGTACCGGGTGTGCCCCGGTGGTCCATCCTGTTCGCAGCCGCCAATACAACCGCCGCCACCTGTCCAGGTTTACAACCAGGCCGCGACAATCGGATGCGGGGTCGGCCACACCTCCGACCGGGACTTATCCCCAGATTCCACAGTTTTCCACAGAGGGTGTGGAAAACTGGTGGAGGGCCGCGTCCAGGCTGCAGCTGGAACACCCGTAGTCCGGCCGCGAAGAACAGGTACCCCGCTACGGTAGCCCCGGTTGCGCCAGCGGCAAAGCCAACATGCCACGACCTCTGTGGATAACCTGTGCAGTATGTGGCATAGCTTGTGCACAGCCTGTGGGGAAATCTGTGGACAAAATAAAAATTTGAGCAGCATCGCCCTCCTGAACTGCGAAAACACTGCAGGCCGCATGTGGACTGAATATTTCTTCCAGGGAATTTCATCCACAGGGGTGGGCCGGGTGCTTGGGTGTGCGGGGAGGAGTCCGTCGCCTTCGAAAGGGTCAGGAGCGGAAGCGTGGCGCTCCTCATATTCCGCGTCTGGATTTTGTGCAATCCCCCCGGACCTGTACGCGGCCCGGTACATATTGCTGTGGATAACCAGGATCAGGCTTAATATCTAGGTACGCCCGGGAGTGCAGGAGCACAACCGGCAGCAGGAAGATAAGGCCGGCCGAAGGGCCGGCTCGGCAACCGCACCTGGCAGCGGCCAGGAAGTTACACAGAACGGCTTGTGAAAATGGAATCCCTCGCGGTCCCGGTCCTTATCCTGCTCGCGGTGGTAGCGGGGGTCACGCTGGCCTACCGCGCGGTCCGGAAACGCAGAACAGCCGATGATGCCGCCCGGCCCCAGCCTTCCGTCTCCGCCAAAGAGCTTGCCCGCGCAGCGGCCGACAGGCTGTCGGAAGACCAACACCGTCGGCTCTACGCCCTGATCGCCCAGGACCAGGGCTTGGCCGCCATCAAGCTTTACCACGAGGTCACAGGAGACGGCGTCCGGGCATCACGTGATGCCGTCGGCGCTCTCACTGCCCACCCGCAGCCCTATCGGAGCCAGGCGCCGCAGCAGGTCGCCGAACAAGACGAGGACCAACCAACGCGGTTCCCGTACCGCTACCGCGCCATTGCCAGCAAGGGCGATGTCACCCGGGAAGTAAGCAGCAACATGCTCAACGACGAGATCTACGGCAGGATCCGGACCCTGGCCCGCAACGGTGAGACGGAGGCCGCGGCGAACGCCTTGACGCGGCACTCTGATATTTCAATCACGCAGGCACGGGAGTTCATCGCCCTGCTGGACGATTAGCGCGGCCCAGCAATGCCGGCGAGCAACTGCTCGAACGGGAGGGACTCCAGCGGAGCGGGCTTCCTGCCGGGCTGGGGCCCTTCGAGCAGCCGTGTGAACTCGCCGGCGGCGCGTTCAATCCGGTCCCCGAGCGACCCTCCGCCCTCTTCAGCGCTCCCCCAGTCCTGGGGTCCTGCAAAGACGCCGGTGGCAGCCATGCGGGTGCGGAGGTAGCTGAACAGCGGCCGCATGGCGTAGTCAAGGACCATCTGGTGCCGGTCGGTGCCGCCGGTGGCGCCCAGCAGGACCGCCTTTCCGTCCAGCGACTTGGGGTCCAGAACATCTATGAAGGACTTGAAGAGGCCACTGTAGGACGCACTGAACACAGGGGTCACCGCGATGATTCCGTCCGATGCCTCCACCGCTGCGATCACCTCCGCCAGGCGGGGGGCGGCGTAGCCGGTGACGAAGTTGTTGGCAATGTCCACGGCCAGGTCGCGGAGCTCCACGACGTCCACGTCCACCTGGTATCCGCCGGCCATAAGCTGGCGCCGGGCAGCTGCTGCCAACTGGTCCGCCAGCAGGCGGCTGGAGGAGGGTACGCCGAGCCCTGCAGAAAGGACGGTGATGCGGCGGGTTTCCATGGCATTCTCCTGGTGCTTGTTCTATCCATCATATATGCGTTTGCATCTACATGAGTGAACTGCTTGCGCCAGGAAAGTATTCCCGCCCGACTAACAGGCCTGCCCCTGTTAGAGCATCACGCTTCCCCGAATGCCGGTGGTGGAGTAGCCGCCCACCCAGATGTCCCCATCTTCGGCACTGACGTGGATGCGGCCCGCCCGGCCCAGGACAGTCCCCTGCGACGCCACGTACCGCTCCGGGGCCCTGCCGGTCTCCATCAGCCACTGCGCTGCTCCGGCATTGAAGCTGCCGGTGACAGGATCCTCCGCCATCGCATCACCGGGCAGGAACGTGCGGACTTCGAAGTCGGGCCCGTCGCCGGCAGGGCAAGGACCAATGGCACCGATCTTCAGGTTGCCCATGGCCGTATAGTCCGGCGCGAGGGCCAACACCTGCTCGGCAGTCTCGAGCAGGACCCCGATCCATTCGGGACCGTTCACCAGCCAGGACGCGTCGAGGATGTCTTCTGCGCGCACCCTTAGCGCCGCGGCCAGCTGCCGCCGGACCGACGCTTCCACGGCGCCGAATCGTGTCAGGGGCGGCGCGGCGAAAGCCAGCCTGCCGCCGTCGCGCTTTACCCGGACCAGCCCGGCAGCGCATTCCTGCACCACATAGCCGTCGGATTTGGGAACTCCGCCGGCTTCCAGCCACGTATGGGCCGAGCCCAGCGTTGGGTGCCCCGCGAAGGGAAACTCTTCCGTGCCCGTGAAGATCCTGACCCGGTAGTCGGCGCGCGGGTCCTTCGGCGGCAGGAGGAAGGTGCTTTCAGAAAGGTTGGTCCAGTTCGCAAACTGCTGCATCGTTGCTGAGTCCAGGCCCTCGGCATCAAGGACAACGGCGAGCGGGTTGCCCCGGTAGGGCTGGCCGGAGAAAACGTCGACCTGCTGGAAGGGGCGGCTGCGCGCTGTCGGATTCACCGGAGCAGGTTACCACCGGCACATGCGAAGACCCCCACCGCCGGAATCCGGCGATGGGGGTCTTCTGCAGTCGTAACTGCCGGGCCGTAGGGCTACTTGCCTGCCACTACGTCGAGCTCGATCACAGCGGCAACGTCAGCGTGGAGGCGGACGTTGGCCTGGTAGGAACCGACCGACTTGATGTGTGCGGGCAGTTCAACCTTGCGCTTGTCGATCTTGCCAAGGCCAGCGGCCTCAACAGCGTCAGCAACGTCGCCCTGCTTGACGGTGCCGAACAGGCGGCCGGACTCGCCAGCCTTGACGACCAGCTTGACCGGCTTGGCGGACAGCGCAGCAGCCTGCTTCTGAGCATCTTCCAGGGAAGCGTGCTCGCGGGCGGCGCGGGCAGCCTTGATGGACTCAACCTGCTTCTCGCCACCCTTCGACCAGGTCAGGGCGAAGTTGCGCGGCAGGAGGTAGTTACGTGCGTAACCGTCCTTGACCTCGACAACATCGCCAGCTGCACCGAGACCGGTGACTTCGTGGGTCAAAATGAGCTTTGCCATGTTAGTTAATCCCTTCCTTAGCCGCGGCCAGCGCCGGAGTAAGGCAGCAGAGCAACTTCGCGGGCGTTCTTGATTGCCTGGGCGATCTTGCGCTGTTCCTGCACCGTAACGCCGGTAACGCGACGGGCGCGGATCTTGCCGCGGTCGGAGATGAACTTGCGCAGCAATGCTACGTCCTTGTAGTCGATGACAGTGATGTCAGCGGCCTTCAAGGGGTTGGACTTTGGTTTGGGCTTACGGAGTTCAGCCTTAGCCATCGTGGAGCTCCTATTCTAGGGAGCCCGTGGATATTGATCCACGGGATGGTGGTGGTCCGACGGCGGCAGCAGCTTGAGTGCGTTGCGCACCCTTGCCGTCCCGGCGCCGGGCCGTTGTTTGGGTTTAGAAGGGAGGTTCGGAATCGGGGCCGTTGCCCCAGCCGCCTGCGTTGGACACACCGGGCGTGGCCCAGGGATCGTCCTGTGCAGCCTGCTGGTTGCCGCCGCCCCAGCCTCCACCGGAGTTGCCGCCCTGGTTTCCACCAGAGTTGCCGCCTCCGAAGCCACCGCCGCCGCCACCGCCGAAGCCGCCGCCACCTTGGCCGCCGGAGCGCTGGGTACGGTTGACCTTGGCATTTGCGTAGCGCAGGCTGGGGCCGATTTCGTCGACCTCAAGCTCGATAACGGTGCGCTTTTCGCCTTCTTTTGTTTCGTAGGAACGGCTCTTCAGGCGGCCGGTCACGATAACGCGCATTCCCTTGGTCAGGGATTCGGCAACGTTCTCGGCTGCTTCACGCCACACCGCGGCGCGGAGGAACAGGGTCTCCCCGTCCTTCCACTCGTTGGACTGGCGATCAAAGGTACGGGGGGTGGAAGCAATGGTGAAGTTCGCTACTGCGGAACCCGACGGTGTGAACCGCAATTCCGGGTCATTGGTGAGGTTACCGATGACCGTAATGGTGGTCTCGCCTGCCATCTACTGCCTCCTTGTTCGATCCTGGGTGAAGAGTGCGTTTCCTGCGGGGTAAAGAATGAGGACCATTGCTGAATTACTCAGCAACAACCTTCTGCTCTTCGGGGCGGGTGATCTTGGTGCGCATGATGGTCTCGTTAAGAGACAGCTGGCGGTCAAGTTCCTTGGCGGTCTCCGGCTTGGCAGTGAAGTTCACCACGGCGTAGATACCTTCGGACTTCTTCTTGATGTCGTAAGCCAGACGGCGACGGCCCCAGATGTCAACCTTCTCGATGGTTCCACCATCGTTGGTGATGACGTTCAGGAACTTCTGAAGCGACGGCTCAACGGTACGCTCTTCGACCTCGGGGTCGATGATTACCATCAATTCGTAAGGACGCATATGTGAACCCACCTCCTTTGGGCTAAGCGGTTACGGCATTTCCGTAACAGGAGGTTCATTTGCGATTCCATGCAATGCCTCGCCTCCGGAACGGGGGCAGGACGCAGCACAGACTTCAATATCCTAGTGCATTTGGACCCGATAGGCGATTCGCGCTTGACTCAAGGCTAGTCCCGTGATGCCTGCCGCGGCGTCCCTGGCCGGGCTATGTGGATAACCCGCCGCCCGTCACGTCCGGGAAAGCGATACCCCTTGAGCGGTACACCAGGACGTGAGGCCCGTTACCTAATTGTGATTTTCGCCGGCGTGTCGTGTACGGTCATGGGGGGCCGCCCCCAGCCGGCCTCAATCCCGGAGGACGCCCAGCTCTGCCGCCTCCGTGATCCACCAAGTTTCCAGGCAGAGGCGGGGGACCCGAGTGTCACGGGCCTGGCTTACGCCTGCCCTCGGGGTGAAGCCGCATCCAGGCGGCCGGATGGCCTCATCCGAACCCGACAGCTAACTCCGCAGGCGTTGAGAGGTAAAACCCCATGCCCGCATTCCTTAAAAGCAGCGCGAACCCGGCGCACCGTTATCAAAATGAAACCGCCCCTGCCACCGCCACCCCGCCAATGCCGGCGGCCAAGCGAAAAGTGAGCCGGCTGCCTTTGCCCCTCACGGCCGGACTCGCCGCCGCACTCCTTGGCGCTGCGTCCCTTGGCCTCGGCCTTGCCCAGGGCAATGACACGGCGGACGTGGCCCGAGTGGCCAGCGCCGCCGGCACCGGCAGTGAAGCAACGCCGCAAACTGCGACTGCTCCCCCCTCCGCCGCACCGGCTCCCGCCCCCGCAGTCGAGGCCCCTCCGGCACCCGCACCCTCCCCGGCCCAGCCCTCCGCCCCGGCGGCGGCACCTGCCGGGCCGGCTCCCGCGGGCGACTCCCCCATCGCCGTGGCGCCCGCCGCGGCGCAGCTGGCAAACAGCGGCACCCCGATGCCGACCGGCGTTCCCGGCAACTGGACCATGACCTTCGCGGACGAGTTCAACGGAAACGGCCTGGACAGCGCCAAGTGGGCCAGCTGCTGGTTCTCGCCCGGCTGCGGCACCATGAACAAAGTCTCCACCAGCCCCTCCAACGTTTCGGTGGCCAACGGGAACCTTGTCCTGGGGCTCAGCTCTTCCACGTCCGGCGCCCTCGTGTCCACCAACCCCAAGGGCGGTGCCGGCAGCGGCTTCCAGTTCACCACCGGCTATGTCGAGGCACGCATCAAATTCCCGGGCAACGGCAACGGGCTCTACAACTGGCCCGCCTTCTGGACCACGGGACAGTCCTGGCCCGCCACCGGCGAGAATGACATCGCCGAGGTACTCCAGGCCAAGATGACCGTTAACTACCACTCGTCGTCCGGCTCGCAGAACCAGGGTGGCGTCGGCGGCAACTGGGCCAACGAGTACCACACGTTCGGGCTGCACCGGATGGCCAACTCGTCGGACGTGTATTTTGACGGCGTCAAAGTTAAGTCCTATCCCACCAATGACGGCAATGCCCCTCAGTACATCGTCCTGAATGTGGGTGCCTCATCCACCAACCCCGCCTACGGACCCCAGTCCCAGGTCCTGGTGGACTACGTGCGCGCCTGGCAGTAGCCGGCCCCTTACCACCGGGTGAGGGGGGCGACGGCGGGACCTCCCGCCGTCGCCCCCTTTCCCGCGGCTTTCCTCAAGGTTGCCTAAAGCAACCGCTCCATGGGAAGTGTGATCCATTACACTCTTGCAATGAGGCTCCTGTACGTGACGGAAAGCGTGCCCAACCGGGATCCGGAACTTGGGGACGGAAGCTCGATGATTCCGTACGAGGTCATCCTGCACCTTCCGGCAGAAGTTGCCGTCACCCTGCTGACTTTTTCCGGCCCGGTCCCCGTACCTGCAGAAATCAGGGATCGCTGCGACTCCGTCTACGAACTGGCCCCCCGGGAAGAACTTTCAGCCTTTGTCCGCTCCCTGGGGGGCCTGGCGGGGCTGGGGAAGCACCGCCGTGACACCCCTTCCGCCCGCGCGGCAGCCGCACGTTTGTCGCAAGGCAGGGACGCCACCCTCATCCACGGCCCCCACGCCCTTTTCCTGTCCCACGAGGTGTCCGGGCCCGTTGTGCTGCAAACAGTGGATCCCTGGTCCATCCGCGCCGGCATGGACACCGCCATTGCGCACACGCTCCGGCCCGCCTACCGGCTGCGTGAACAACTGGCGGCACGGGCTGAACGGCAACTGCCGGTGCGGGCACGCCTCCTGACCGTCGGGGCACAGGATGCCGCCGTGTGGGCGGCAAAACTGGGCCGCCCGGTGAGGAGCATCCCCAACGGAACTGCGGTGGGGAGCCGCACCCGCCGTGAGCGTGGCACACCCGTCGTGTGCTTTGCCGGCAGCCTGAATTACGCCCCGAACGTGGACAGCGCCACCGTTCTGGTAAAGACGATCGCGCCGCGGGTGTGGCAGGAAGTTCCGAACACCCGGTTTGTCATCGCGGGGCGCCGGCCCACACCGGCGGTCCAGGCACTGGCCGGCCCGCGGGTGGACGTCCTGGCAAACGTTCCCTCCATCCTGGACGTCTTCCACGGGTCGGACGTGGCAGTCTTCCCCGACGAACATGGCGTGGGCATCCGCAACTCCGTGCTGGAAGCCCTCGCTGCAGGGCTGCCCGTGGTGGCCACCCCGGTGGCGGCCAGGGAACTGCCCGCGCACCCGCTGATGACCGTGGAAGGCAGCCGGGACCGGCTTGTCCGCAGGATAGTGGAACTTCTCACCGCGCCGGAACTGCCGCAGGGGACTCCTGCAGCCGTTCCGGCGAGAGGTCCGGCAGGAGAGGTCCGGTCATGGGACACCGTGGCCGGCGAATACCTGGCGGAAGTACGGGAGGCCGCGGCCTCCCCATCCCCGGCCGGCCGGCTTTCGCCGACGAACGGGCAACCGTGACGTACGCGCCGGGGGAACTGGAACGCAAAGGGGTCCGGGGAGCCCTGTGGCAGGGGCTGGCCTTCGCCTCGGGCAGGGTGATCGTCCTGGTGACCACGGTGGTGCTCGCTCGGCTGCTGTCGCCCGCGGAATATGGCCTCGTCGCCCTTGCGCTGGTACTTATGGCATACGCGGAGACCATTGCCGACGCCGGCGTGGGCCAGGCCCTGGTCTACCTGCCCAGGACGCAGGTCATAGCGCGCTCGGCCCTCCTGCTGTCCGTCACCCTGGGGGCGGTCCTGGCCGTTGCGGCGGTGCTTGCGGCGGACACCGTGGAGGATCTCGTCGGGCTGGACGGTGTGGCTCCGCTGGTACAGGTCCTTGGAGTTTCCGTGCTGGCCACCGCTTGCGGAGCCGTCCCCGAGGCGATCATGCGCCGCGACCTCAAGTTCCGGCAGCTGACGGCCGCTCCGGTGCTGCGCGCCGCGACCATGGGAGCGGTGACCCTTTACCTGGCCTTCACCGGCCACGGGGCCTGGTCACTCGCGGTGGGAACAGCCGCAGGATCGGTGGCCTACGCCGCCACCTGCTGGTTCCTGGTCCGTCACGAGGCTCCCTGGCAGATCTGGCGCGTGAGCAGGAGCGCCATTGCCGAGAATGTCCGCTTCGGCGCTCCCGTCGCAGGCAGCACCATGCTGGCCAGGGCGATCTTCGACGTCGACTACCTGGTCATCGGCATCATGCTTGGCGCCAACGCGCTGGGCCTTTACACCCTTGCCTTCCGCCTGCCCGAAGCACTGATCCTCAATGTGTTCTTTGTACTTTCCACCGTCCTGTTTCCCCTGTATACGCAGGTCCGCGGCGACCGGCAGCGGCTGCGCGACGGGTACTTGAAGAGCGTCACTGTCCAGGCGCTGTACGGCATTACGGCAGGAGTGGGACTCGCCGTGGTGGCACCGGTCCTGGTGCCGGTCCTGTTCGGGCAGCGGTGGGATGACTCGGTTACCCCGCTGGTCTTCCTCGCGCTGTACGCGGCGGCCCGGTCCCTGGGCGCGGGTGCCAATGATGTCTACAAAGCCCTTGGCAGGCCCGGGCTCTCCATCTGGATCTCCGTGGTCCGGCTTGCCGTCCTCCTCCCGGCGCTGGTCTTCGCCACCCGCTGGGGCATAGTGGGGGTCGCGTGCGCCCAGATGGTGGTCGCCGTGGTCTTTGCGTTCGGCATGCAGGCTGTGGCGGCCAAGGTGATGGGAACCAGGGTGCGGCGCTTGATGCGGGCCGCCGCCCCCGGCCTGCTGTGCGGCGCCGGAGTCGCCCTGGTGGGGCTTCTGAACCTGGCCCGGCATGCGCTGGGCCCTGTCCCCACCCTGATTGCCATGGTGGTTGCCGGCATAGCGGTGGCGTACGCTGTGCTGCGCTTCGGCTACCGGGACCTGCACGATGAGATACTCGGCCTTTTCAGGCACCACCCGAAAACGCCGGACGACGCAGAGGGCCGGTCATCCTGAGGCTTCCCACGTCCTGCGGTTTTGCCCTAGGCGGCGTCCAGGGCATGCCGCCACAGCCAGAAGTCCCTGTCCGCCAGGAGGGTGGCGCGCACTTTCTCGTTGCCCTGTGAAAGCCCAGGTGCGGCTTCCTGCGCCAGGCGGTCAGCGAGCGTTGCCGTGGACCGGGCCCAGGTTGCGATGACCAGCAGGGGAAACAGTGATTCGTCCACTCCCCTCATTCCCAGGTGGAGTGACAGCGGCCCATGCGCCCAACCGCCGTGGCCAAACGCCTTGTCGAAGGCAGCAAGCTGGGCCTCCCTCACGAACGCCTGTTCACTGGACTCGCTTAAGTACTGCAGATAGAACACCAGGTCGTGCCCGGGGACACCGCCGGTAAGGGAACGTTCCCAATCCATGACCTGCAGGGGAGCGCCAGGCTTAACCAGCAGGTTGGGGTGGCTCAGGTCGCCGTGTTCGATCACCGCGGGCAGTTGCGCGCGCTGAAGAGGCCCGAGGACGGCGTGCGTGCGCTCAACCAGTTCACAGGTCTGCGCATCCTGCCCGGACAAGGCCTCGAGCGCCGCCAGCGGATCCCTGACCGTGCGCTGGTACCAGTCCACGTTGTCCGCGGCGGGACGGGTGCAGGGAAGTGCCCCGACGAACTCGGTTCCGGTGGCTACGGCGGAGGAAAGGTCCGCCGCCACTGCCCTGGGGTCGAGGGGCGTCCCGGTCAGGGCGGTTTCGACGAGGACCGTGTAGGCACCCATGTCCCGGATCCCCACCAGCCGGGGAACACCAGCGCCCGGGCTGTCGACGACGGCAGAGAGTTGGGCCAGCATGGCAGCCTCACGGCGGACTCCGGTGTTGTCGCCGGGCTGGCGGGGCACCTTTACCACCAGGGCCGGCTCGGTGTGCCGGGCAGGGAAGATCAGGGCCACTACATGCCGTGAGGTCGCAAAGCGCGGCGTCAGGAGCAGCGTCTCCCAGCGCTTCCCCAGGCCGTACCCGTCAAGGGCCAACTCGTTATAGTGGTCTTGCAGGAACTGGTCCACGAAATTCACGGCTGCTCCTTCCCTTCGGGCCGGCGCCCCGTGATGGTGCCCTCCGGCACCAGGAGGTCGAAGACGCGCAGGGCCAGTGCAGTATGGACCGCCGCAGCTTTCAGCGCCCCGAAACGCACATCTTTCCGCAAACCGAGGGTGTCGCGGATGGACACGCGGGACTGCACCGGAACCAGCCGTGCAGTGCGCTGGCGGTTGGGTGCGTTCCAGTAAAGGGCAATGTCCCGGTACCCCCGGCGTTCCAGCGTCCTCTTCCAGCCCCTCAGCGTGCGCGGACCCGAGCGCTGGAGAAGGGACCGGCTGGCTTCGACGCAGATCCAGCCTCCGGGCTCCAATGCCAGTCCTGCACTGTCAAGCTGGCCACGGCCGGGCGAGGCGAGCAGCACCACGTCGCACGTCCTGCCGCCGGCTACGGTTTCCGGGTCCGCCAGGCGCACGGCTTCCGGGTCCAGCAGCCGCAGGGCCGCCTGCGCCTCGGGGCTGAGGCTCCCGCCGAAACCAAGCGCGCGCGGCTGCAGGACGGGAAGGAGGAACCGCCAGTCCAGGAACCGCCAAAGATGCAGGGCGAGGGCCTCCCCTGCGACGGCTTCCGGGGCGGGACCGGCCTGGGGCAGCCGGCTGGCAGCCGAGGCCGGCGGTGGAGGGGTGCCACCTGTTGCTTTTTGGGCGCCGCCTGCGAAAATTTCCCACACGATGCCGGTTGCGACGCGCTGCACCACGTCCGCCGGCTGGGCTGCATCGACCACCCTGCTGGCGGGGAGCCGGCCGGCCAACTCGAGGTAGTCGTTCCGCCACGATTCCAGGACCTCCGGGCTGTGTTCGCCCTTCCGCTCAAACATGACGTCGCCGGGGACATCGAGCACCAGAAGGACATCAGGGGCGGGGATCACGGCCAGGGCGAGCGCATTGCTGATCGCCGCAAGCGGACCGCGGGAGGAGCCGCCGAGCAAGGCGTCATACGCCACGCGATCCATCAGCACCACCTTGCCCATGGCCCGGTAGAACCTGGCCAGGAGGCCGCCCCGCACCAGCCGGTAAACCTTCTTGGCCGTTCGTCCGCCCGGTATCCGGTTGAGCACGGCATCCCACGGCCCCGCCCCCCACAGGCCCATGTACACGTACTTGGTGGGCAGGGGAACGTCGGCATGCAGGCCGTTCAACAGTGTGGTTTTACCGGCCCCGTCCGGAGCCATGACGCCCAACAAGGGAGTGTGCCCCTGCACCCGGGCACCGGCGTGCCTCAACGTTCCGTTGACTGCTGATATGAACCTGGAGCTGAAACTGCCACTCCAGGATGCCCTCATCCGGGCCGCAATGGCGGGCGCTTCCTCGAACCGTCCTGCCAGGACCAGGTTCAACATGTCGGTCGCCAGCCCCGCACCCACCCTGCGCCTGACCGACTCCGCCATCCTGCCGCCGTCGGCCGCCACCCTGGCAGCCGCCCGGGCGCCCTCCTGACGCTCCTGCGCGACGCCGCCCTTGTCCATGAAAAGGTGCAGCAGCAGCAGCCACGCCTGGTCTGACGGGTCCGGCACCCAGCAGGAGCCATGGCGGACCCGGCGCCGAAGGCACCGGGGTGCCCAGGACGTACGCCACTGCTGGCGGGGGCCGAACGCCAAGGCCGAGACAATGTCGAGCTTGATCCACGCGCCTGCGTCCGCGGAGTAGCAGAAGTAGAATCTGTGGCTGCCATGGCCCCAGGCCACGACGCGGCAGAACCCCGCGTCCGCCATCAAGGCGTCCAGCCGGGGAAGGAGCCGGCTGTCCACGAGGATGTCCACGTCTCCCCGGGGCAGGGCCAGATCGTCCCAGCCCCGGACCAGGAGCCATGGCAGCCCTGCCGCGTCGAGGACCCGGAACGCTTTAGCCACCACGGGATGGATCTGGTCGCTTCCCGGCGCCGCGTCCCCGACTGTACGGGAGGCGTTCCCCGGCTCCCGGGGAACGGGCAGGTCACTTGCCGTATCCATGGTGCAATCCCCCGAACCGGTTCCAGCCGCAGCGGCGGCCACAGCCTTGTTTACCGTGTGTACGCATACTGCACCACCCAATCGACCTGTATGTGCCCGGCAACGTCCGTCGCGGGAAAAGTACTGGTGGCGTCGTCGGCCGTTTCCACCTGGAGAGTCCAGCGCATTGGCGTATGGGGTACGCCTTTGGGTTTGGTTGTCTGGTCCACCAGTTGGTCATCCAGGAACCACTGCACCAGGCCGGGCTTCCATTCGATGGTGGCTACATGCCACTGGCCCGGGCTGGACGAAGAGTATTTCCGGTCACCGGGATCAAACTGCATGCCGTTGGACGTCCGGGTCCCCCTGATCGCGGAGTTCCCGTAGAGGGATCCGTCCAGGCCCCCTTCCGGCCAATCGATTTCCCCCTCGTTCCAGTTGTCGCTGGCAGGCCACAGGAGGAACGCGATCTTGTAGCCCGGGATGGAGTCATAGCGGAACCGCACAGAGTATCTTCCATAGGTCTGGCCGGTGTAACCGAACGGTATGGCGCTGGCCACCCGGGGCCTGTTATTCGAATAGTGGAGGTAGAAGTCCAGGTAGCCGTCGTGTACCGAAAGGACATCGTCGGGGGTATACGTGCCATAGCCCGAGGAATCGGAAAACCCGGCATAACCTCTCATGTCGGGGCCGTACACCTGGCCCACGGCTCCCAAAGGAGCAGGTACATCGAAGTCCTGGACCATCGTCTGGCGCCACGAGGGCAGGTTCCCCCTGGGCGCTTCGGTGACCCTGGAGGAGTCCCCCTGAAGCGCCAGCAGGACAGCCCCGACGATGGACAACGACGTCACGGTGATCAGCGACAGCTGGTACACCCGTCCCCTATTTTCCCCAGTCAGCACGGGTAACCTCGTAAATCCTCACAGACTTGTTTTCAAAAACCAGCTCGGTGCCCCGTGCGACGTTCAGGTCATGCTCAAGCGGGACGAGGACATCCGTGGGGAACTTCCGGAGAACGCCGGTGGACGTGCGCTGCTGCAGGTCGGAGACCACCACGAAGATGCGGTCCGAGGGCCTCAGCTTGGCGGCGGCCCGGGTCTTGTCAACGTAGGCAAGCATGTCGTCACCCGTAAAGGGCGGGCCCGCGCTGTGCAGCTTCGGTGCAACGGAAACCATTTGGCCGCTGCGGAGGAAGAAGGAGTAGTGCGAGCCGATGAGCAGCGGCAGGTGGTAGTTGGTCTCCACCACGGCGTCACCGCGCTGGACGTTCGAATCCAGCCAGCGGCTGGCAGCCACGTCTGCCGCCGGTACCCGTACGTTGGCCTCGTTCTGGAAATACACGGTGGTAAAGAGCACCGCCATTACCGAGATCGCAGACGCTGCCCCCACAACCGCCTTCCTGCCGGGGCGCGTGCCGGACCAGAAGAGCCAGGCTGCGCCGATGGAGAGCCACGGAAGGGCAAACATGAAGACCCGAAGCCTGCCTTCCCCGCCGTAGGACGTTCCGAACAGCCCAATGATGGGTGTTGCCGCGAGCGTCCCCACGAGGAGGGTGGTGCGGACGTGGCCGCGAAGGAAGTTGCGGAGGAAGCCCAACCCGGCAAGCAGGGCAGTAAACAGGGACAGGGCCAGCGCCTCCCTGGCCAGCCACCGGCCGGACAGGAGGGACGGTCCGGGTCCGCCGGCCACGCTCTTGTAGCCGGCGTTCGCCAGGAAATCGAAGCCGCTCAGCAGGCCGTACTTTTCCTTCACGAACTCCGCGTTGGGAAGGAGGTAGAGCAAGGCCATCAACAGGAGCGCCGGGGCGAGCCACGCGGGCTTAAAGTAGAGGGCGATGAAGAGCGGGAACAACCCCAGGATGGCCAGGTAGGGCGTCAACTGGTGGCTCATGACGATCATCGCCTGCAGGACCAGGACGGCAGCCACTGCCAGTGCCTGCTGGCGGCCGCTGAAGGACCTGGTCTCTTCAGGTTCCGGCGCGGATTTGGAGAACCGGGTTGCCAGCCTCTGCTCGAGCGACACCACCCAGGCGGCCGGGCTTCCGCGAAGGAAGGTGAGAATCACCAGGCACATGGTCAAGTGCAGGGTGTAGGCAAAGGCCTGCGGCGAAAAGTAGTTCTGGTTCAGCCAGTTTGAAAGTGCAAAGACCAGCGCACTGGTCCAGGAGATGCGGCGGTTCTTCGTCAGGGTCCTGGCAATTGCGAGGACCAGTGCCACGTTCATCAGCGCAAACACCGGCTCCGCCCATCCCGCGTAGGACAGGGCATCCTTGTAGCCGCCGGATTCGCCAACGAACGCACTGAACAGGAAGAACCCGGGCCAGCGGTTGTAGATGTCAATATTCGGGTCGAACTGGCCGGTGCTCTGGATCAGGTCTGTCACGGCGATGTGCTTGTACGTCCAGGGCAGCCGCGGGACGCTGGTCAGCAGGCCGGCAGATGAATAGAGGATGACCACCAGCCCGGTGAGCGAGGCTCCCGGAAGCCATCCGGAATGCCGGCCGGGACGGGCGGTGCTCCAGATGCACAACGCGACAACCAGCGCCAGCGAAACGTACCAGGTGACCGGGAACGCGGCCAGGAGCCCGAGATCACCCAAGTGCGGGTTCGTCAATCCCAGCGTCGCCGCCCACATGACCATGGCACCCACGAAAACCAGCCAGGGCACATAGGTGCCGCGCTGCGGGCGTTGCAGCCGGACAACGGAGGGCAACGGGGTGCGTGGGCCTGGTACCAGCAGGGCAGCCACAGCTGCAATCAGGATGCCGACGGCGGCGGGCCGGGGATTCCAGAGCTGGAGCCACCCCATAACGGCAGCGGTCAGGGCGAAGGCAGTTGCACCGGCAACGATCGTGAAGACCAGGCGTGCAACAGGATCCACGTGGCGGACCCAGCGCACCAGGGCCCAGCCCGGGATGGCGAGGCACACCAGGATTTTGGCGCCCGCGATGGACTCACCGCCGATGTCGAACAGGATCAGAAACGCCGTCACGGCAGCGAGCAGGGCCAGGACGTATTCGGCATAGCCTGGCCCGTGCCACCGTGAAGTGCGGGAGTTCATCGGGCCGGACACGTCACCCCTGATGAGAAGCGCCATACTGTTTCAACTCCTGGATAGTTCTTGCCGCTGACGGAGCGGGCCTCCGCGACCAGCACACATGCTGACTGTTGCCTTAGCTGCCCGCGGCCCTGCGCGCCTGCAGATATTTGTAGGGTCCGAACGCCACAGCCAGCAGCTGCAGCCAGACGAGCCTGGCGGCCTGCGCCTCAAGGGACCCATGGACCGGGGGGCCCTGGAGCGCGGGCTGGACGGCACGCGGGCGGTGGTTGAAGAACTCAAGGCCCACCCCCCAGCTCCTGGCCAGCGCCAGCCTTGCCGTCCGGGGGTCCATCATGACCTTGGTCATCCAGGCCCCCAGCCCGTTTCCGTAGCCGCGGGCCTGCACCCGGAGGTCTTCAAGCCCGTCCCTGTGGCGGTGCCAGACAATGGCCGCCGGCTGGACCACCAGGGCGTGTCCTTCGAGGATCACCCTGGTGAACATGTCAATGTCCTCGCCGCCTCCGGTTGGGGTTCCGACCCCCAGGGCGGGATCGAAACCGCCAAGTCGGAGGGCTGCCTGGCGCCTCAGCGCGAAGTTGGCCCCCGTCCCGAAGGCTCCGGGACTGAAGGGAAATTTCGGAAGTCCGGCGGGCGGGTCTGCCAGCGAGTAGACCTGCGGAACCAGGCTCCGTGACCAGCTGACCTTGGAGTCGAAGTAGCCTTGGGCAGGTGTACGGAGTTCCCCCGCCGGAACCAGGCCCGTCACGCATGCCGCCCCCGGGACAGCATCGAACGCCGCCGCGATTTCCCGCAACCAGGACCTGTCCACCACCACGTCATCGTCCGTAAAGGCCACGAGATCTCCCCGTGCGTGGCGGAGGCCGGTATTCCTGGCGTGGGAGAGGCCCGGAACGGGTTCCGTCACCAGCCGTACCCGCAGGTCCCGGAACTCCTGGCACACCAGTTCTTCCGTGGCGTGCGTTGCCGGCGCGTTGTCCACCACGACGACGTCAAAATGCGGGTAATCCAGTGCGAGGATGGTCATCAGCGCACCGCGCAGCTGCTCGGTGCGATCCCTCGTGCAGACCACCACCGTGATGTGCGGAGCGGCTACCGCCGCGGGAAATGACGGAACTGGAGGCAGTGCCGCCAGGGCGTCCTCGAAGACAGCCCGGTCCACGATTCCCGCCGGCGACGGCACATCGACAAATCCCCGCACAGCCCCCGACGCGCGCACCAGCAGCCGTGCCCGTTCGTATCCAGCATGGTTCTCCAGTTCAAAGCGGGAGCAGTCCGCAAGGTCCTCCAGGTCCACCGACCCGATCCACCTTGCCCCCGGCCACGCCGGGGGCAACCGGGACTCCATGGCGGGCACCAGGATCAGTGCCTCGCCCTGGAGCTCCTCGAGCACCTGGCTGGCGCCTTCGCTCATTGGACTTCCCTCCACTGGCCGCCGGCTGGGGCCAGGACCTGGCCCTCTTCTTCGGGGCCTGTCCAATGCTGGAGGCGGCGTCCCTGGAAGTATCCGGCGGCTGTGCAGGCCAGGACCGCGATTACCGCGCCGGCGCGGCCCAGCCCATCGGCGCTGCCCTCGCGCCCCCAGGATTTGAGGCCGGTGAACACCGCGCGGGGAAGCACGCTGCGGACATAGCGGCGTTCCGGTCCCAGCGCCCGTTTGTGGCCTACGAGCTGGCTGACCTGTGCTTTGGACAGTCCCTCCGACCACGACCTGGACAGCATGTAGCGCCACGTTCCGCGGGAGGCGGGCACGTGGTGGTGGACCAGTGCCGCGGGTTCATAGACGATGCGGGATCCCGGCATTCCCATCCGCGAGCGGATGCAGATTTCGGTCTCCTCGCATCCCAGCGGCAAGGTGCCTTTGCGGCCAAGGGACTGGTTGAAGCCACCCACCTGCCGCAGCACCTCAAGCCGGAAGGACATGTTGGCGCCGATGACGTTACGGACCTCCGACGCCACCCGGGGCAGGCCGCGGTGGCTGCAGCCGACGATCCAGTCCAGTTCCTCGGCGAAGTAGCCCGGACGGCCGGATTCCCACAGGGGGACAACTTTCCCGCCCACGGCCAGGACGTCGGGGTCGTCGTACAGCGCAACCAGCCGTTCCAGCCAGTCCGGCGCGGCCTCGGCGTCGTCGTCAAGGAAGGCGACGATGTCCGATTCAGCGAGCCCGACGCCGGTGTTCCGGGCCCCGGACAAGCCCGGAAGGCCTGTGCTCTCGACTACGGCAACGTCGTCGACGATCTCGACGAGCCGCTCGTACAAATCTTCGTTGTGGTCGATGACAACCAGGACCTGGTCCGGGGACAACGTCTGGTTGCGGACGGATTCGATGACGTCCAGCAGCATGCCCCACCGCCCTGAGGTGTAGGCACAGATCACCACTGTCACGGACAGCGGCTTGGCGCGGTCAAGCATGCTGCGTCACCGCCGTCGCAATCCAGGTGTCCTGCGGTTTCACTGCCGGCGCGAGGACGCTGTGCGGATCCACGGGGAGCCTCGGGAACCGGACGTTGGAGTAGGTGTACTTCACGCGGCGAAGCGCTTCGGGCCGGGCACCGGCCGTGGGCGCCTCCCAGAGCGTGCATTCCCGGGCCAGCGTATGCAGCACCCGCCACCCGTCGCGGAACGTCTGGAGGTTGGATGCCCCTGATATGCGGTCCAGCTCAAGGCTGGGCACTTCGGCGATCCGCAGGCCCCCCCTTGCGGCGCGGACAATGAGCTCGGTTTCGATCTCAAAGCCGTCGGACTGCAGTTCAAGGACCTCCAGGCATTCACGCCGGAAGGCGATGTACCCGTAGCAGAGGTCGGAGTAGTTGCTGTGCAGAACAGCGTTCGCAAGTCCGGTCAACGCCCTGTTGCCGGCTTTCCGCAGCCGGGTCAGGTCCTCGGACCCGCCACCGGTTACGTGCCGGGAACCTTTGACGAAATCGAAATCGTGCTGGAGCGGGGCAACGAACCAGCCGATCTCCTGCGGGTCCATGCTTCCGTCCGCGTCCAGCATCACGATGATGTCCCCGGTTGCGGCCGCAAAGCCGGCGCGGAGTGCCACACCTTTCCCTTTACGGGTTTCGTTAACCACCACCACGTCGGCACGCAGTGCTTTGGCCACTTCTACGGTGTTGTCTTGAGAACGCCCGTCCACGATGATCACTTCATCGACATAGGAGGGCATCCGGCGAAGAACCCAGGGAAGGTTCTTTTCCTCGTTCAAGGTGGGGATGACCACGCTGATTGAGGCTTGTGGAGATAAGAGTCCCGGCTCCGAAAACAGAGCTGGAAGTTGGGGCGAAATCGACAATTGCCTCACCACTTCATGACAGTTCGGATTCTTGACAATGCCCGCCGGCCATTTGGCCGCGGCATCAACGCTTAATCCGGTCATGGGTCTGGTCGCTGTCCCCCAGCAACCCACCGCCAATCCTCTGGCCGTTCCGGAAGACTACCCCCTACCTAATGCGGGTATCACGAGTAGTAGGTACTCGCTTTTTACCTAGGGTTTACCCCTGTTGGGCAAGTAAAGGGCTCGGGGACGGTGGAATTCATTAGGTATAGGGGATTGCGGAAGACCCAAAAAGCGTTGGGTAGGGGATGCGGAAAACCCCTTTTTAGGTAAGTCACCTGCATTGCCCCGACGGGGGACCGGGCATACGCTTCTCGGTACTTGGGGGCTGAAGGGCTGTTGTGGACTGGGCCAACGGGCGGACGTTCCCCCACTTTGTTTCCTATGCCCCAGGAGTTCCGCTATGAAGCTCAGACGCACCCATCTTCTCAGAAGAACAGGCCAGGCCCTCGGCGTTGCCCTGGTCCTTGCAGCCTCCGTCCTCGGCCTGCCGGGCGCGGCCGTGGCCGACACCGTTTACGGCACCCAGAGCATTGCCTACTCAGGAGTGTCCAATCCGCCAACCTCGGACAAGCCACAGAGCAAGCTGTGGTTCAATGACGGCTCCTGGTGGGCGGATATGTGGAAGTCCGGAACGGGCTGGAGCATTTTCCGGCTGGACCGGGCAACCAAGACCTGGGTGGACACCGGAGTGGTCAACGACACCAGGGGCACCACCCTGGCGGACACGCTGTGGGACGGATCCCACCTCTACATCGCTTCGCACGTCGTGACCATCACCGGTGACGGGACTCCCAATCCATCCCTCTCCGGCTCGCCGGCGAAGCTCTACCGGTACAGCTATGCGGGCGGCAAGTACACGCTGGACAGCGGCTTCCCCACCACCATCACCAACAATTCCAGTGAGTCCATGACCATTGACAAGGACACCACCGGCAGGGTCTGGGCCACTTGGACACAAGTCGCGGGGAACTCAACGTCCGGATTTACCAACACGGTGTACATGAACGCGGCCACCAACAGCGGGGCCTCGTGGGGTACACCGTTTGTCCTTCCCGTCAGCAACCCGCACCCTGCTCCGGACGACATCTCGGCCGTGGTGGCCTTCGGCAACGGCCAGGTGGGCGTCATGTGGAGCGACCATCTGGCAAATACGGTCTGGTGGGCAACGCACAAGGATTCGGATGCCGCGGCGTCGTCCTGGAAAGTCCAGCCCGCCCTGCGCGGGAACGGCCAGTCCGATGACCACCTGAACCTCAAGACCCTGCAGGCCGACACCAGCGGCCGGGTCTTTGCGGCGGTCAAGACGAGCCTGAACGACATCTCCAGTGACAAGACCCTGCCGCAGCTGATCCTCCTGGTCTTCAAGCCAGGCACGGGGGCGTTCACGCAGTCCACCATTGCCGCGACCGGCGACTGCGTATCTCGTCCGCAGATCGTGCTGGACACCCAGAACAACCTGGTGCGGGAGTTTCACACCGCACCGCCCACGTCTGTTTCGGGCTGTGCCTATTCCGGCGTAGCGGGCAGCATCTACGAGAAGACCGCGTCCATGGACAACCCTGTCTTTGGGTCCGGACGCGGAACACCGATCATGCAGGCTGCGTCGTCGTCGAACATCAATGACGTGACCACCAGCAAACAGAGCGTGAACAACACCACCGGTCTGGTAGCCATGGCCAGCGACAATGTGGCCAAGCGCTACTGGTTCTCGGACCGGCCGCTGGGCACCGCGCCCCCCGCGGGTCAGGCACCCGTTGCTTCGTTCACCCCAATCCCACTTCGGGCACCGCGCCACTGAACGTCACCTTCACTGACACCTCCACGAATGCGCCCACCTCCTGGGCATGGGATTTCGGCGACGGCGGAACATCCACCGCGCAGAATGCCACCCATTCGTACACGGCGGCGGGCACCTACACGGCCAAGCTGACGGCGACCAACAGCAGCGGCTCGTCCTCGGCAAGCACCACGATTAGCGTAGGGACCACCCCTCCCCCGGCAACCGGGGGGATCACCGTGGTGAACTCCAGCACGGCAAACTCGGGAACCGCCGTGACGACCGCCGCTGTACCGGTTCCCACCGGCACCGCTGCAGGGGACGTCCTGGTCGCGGCCATCACCACGGACCTCAACCCGTCCTTGACCGCCCCGGCCGGCTGGACGGCAATCGTCAACGGCCAGTCGATCAACAGTTCGTCCACATCAGGGGCACGGTCGTTCGCGTACTACAAGGTGGTGGGTGCCTCGGATCCGTCAACGTACAACTGGACCCTCAGCTCCGCGGCCAAGTGGGGCGGCGGCATCACAGCCTACCGCGGCGTCAACAACACCACACCACTGGACAGTTCAGTGGTTACTGCCGCCGACACCAGCTACTCGGCCACCAGCATCACGGTGGGCAGCGTTACGACGGCTACCAACGGTGCCATGCTGATCGGCGGAGTGGCATGTGACTGCAGTTCACCGGTGGTGACCCCGCCTTCCGGCTGGACCGAGCGCTGGGAGGCTGCGGCAGGCCAAATTGCGGAGTTGGCGGACAAACCGCAGCCGACCGCGGGCGCCAGCGGAACAGCCACCTGGACCCTTAGTGCCGCGCGGGCTGTGGCGGCCTGGCGTACAGCGCTCAAGCCGGCCGCCTAACGGGAACGCATAACTGAACAGCAACTGAATAGATAACTGAATATGGAACAGGGAGGGGTTCCGGCCAGCCGTTACACGGCAGGCCGGAATTCCTTCCTTTAAGGACGGAGAGCCGGCCCGAGCCGGCTGCCCCTGACAGGTCTTGATCAATTACGGGGGTCAATCTTGATGCAATCCAGCGGCACGGGGTGTGGTGCGTCCGCTGGTTGCCGGGCTATATTCGCATGTACCGGCAGAAGCGCTCTGGGGAGCGGGAGCCGGGACCTAACCGGCAGTGCAAGAATGCGGTCTCCTTCTTTGACGAATTGGGGACGCCATGGCGCTTATCGGCCGAAGCAAAGATCTGGACCGAATCCTTTCGGTCATTCGCTGCCCCAAGGAAAGCGCCCTGGCCGTGGTTGGCCGCAGGGGCATCGGTAAATCCGCTCTTCTTTCAGAGATTCCCACCCTTTCCGATTACCGGACCTTATTCTTGGCAGCCACTGCTGCTGAATCGGATTGGGCATTGTCCGGTATAACGGCGCTCCTCTACGACATGGATGATCCGGTCCTGAACCGGATTGCCGAAAGGCTCCTGCAGGACACCACCGGGGCAATGAGCGTACCCGCAGTCTCCAGCATGCTGATCAACGGACTGCACGAGCGCTCCACATCCCGAACCGTGATTGTCATAGACGATGCCGACCGATTGGACGCGTGCAGCCAGGCAGTCATTGGGTTCATGGCCCGGCGCCTGACCGGAACAGACATCGTCCTGGTTGCCGGCTTACGGGATGAGTCTCCGGAGAGCCAGTTCAGCGGCCTTCCGGTCCTCCGCCTTGGCCCCCTCAGCGACAGCGACACCGTTCGGATGCTGGAGGGCATCCCGGCCAAAAGGACCACGACGGCGGCAGCCCACGCAGTTGCCGCAGCCGCCGGTGGGAACCCCCGTGCCGCCGTCGACCTTTACGGGCTGCTGCTGGACCGGCACACCGAAGGCCAGTACGCCCTGCCCGTCCCGCTGCCCTCCACGGGCAGCTTTGACGCAGAGTTCGCCACAGCTGTCGGCACGTTATCCGCCGGCGCGCGCAGCGTCCTGGACCTGCTTGCGCTGTCATTCCGCAGCGACATTTCGACGGTCAGGGACATTGCTCCGCAAGTGTGGACGAGCGTCGACGAGTTACTGGCCGCCGGAATGGTGAACCGGTCCGGACCGCATCTGATGGTCGTGGACCAACTCCTGCGGGGATACGTATTCTCGGCCATGGCGCCGGCAGTCCGGACGGCCAACCACCAGGCCCTGGCGGAAGCAGCCAAAGCCACCGACCCGTACGCGGCCAGGTGGCACCTGAGTTACATCGCCCTGGACCGGAACACCCCGTTTGAGTTGCTCGGCCATGCTGAGGACTTGATCCGGAATGGTGACGTGCGTTTCGCAGTCGAACACATCGAGCGCGCCCTCGCCATTAATCCCGGGGAACCGGAAACCGCCGCGCCCCTTACCAGCATCGCCGAGCTGCTGTTCAACCACGGCGAATTCGTCTATGCGCAGCGCTATTTGGAATGGGCGAAGCGGGTTACCCGTGACCACGCACTGATCCTCCGGCTCAGCGGACTGTCCCTTAAGATCCAATTTGTCCAGGGGGCCTCGGTCCGGTCCAGCACCGTGCTTCGGCTTGTCAAGGACTTCGGACATCAGGACCCCTCCTATTCCGCCGGCCTTCTGGCCACCTGCGCCCTCTACTTCGCCGAACGGTGGGAACTGCAGGAAGCATCGGACCTCCTGCAGCAGGGCAGCACGTTCCAAGGTTCGGCTTCCACGCACTCCCTCGCCATGGCAGAGCATGCCAGGCTGCTGATCGACACCCTTAGCGGTGACACGACCGCCCTTGGGCGGAAGCACGAACAGACCAGGACGGCCGGAGTTGCCGGCCTCCTGGTGCGGGCGCGGGCCCTCACTTATGCAGAGCACTACGAAAGCGCCAACGAAGCCTTTGCCCTGCTGCGCAGTTCGACAGAACCGGGCCACCGTAACTGTCGGGAAACGGCGGCCTTCATGGCTGTGGACAACGAAGTCCGCGCAGGCAATGTTCGTGCGGCGGTCAGGCTGATCAACGAACTCGAAAGGTCGGAACCTGGGGCCGCCTACTACCGTGGACTGCTTCACCTCTTCAGGGTTTGGCGTGCGTACTCCGTGGGTGATGACGCACAGGCCCGCGTCTGCGCTGCGGAGGCGCTCCGGTGGGCTGCGGCTGACAGCCACCCCGGCCTCTTGGCGCAGATTGCGGCCTGCCAGGGCCACTTCGCACTGCTGAGGGGTGACCTGGCCGAATCCGTGGCCCAGTTGTCACGGGCTGCCGAGATCGGTATGGAGTTTGGCAACCCAACCCTCCTGCGCTGTGAGGCGGACCTGGTGGAGGCACTGGTCCGCCTGGGACGGCACAACGAGGCAACCCAGGCATTGTTGCGCCTGGAAAGCCGCTCCGTGGGGCTGAAGTCGCCGTGGCTGATGATGGCGGTGGCGCGCAGCCGCGCGATGCTGGCGGACGGTGAGCAGTCGCTCCAGCTCTTCAGCCAGGCCGCCGAAACCAGGACCGCGAACAGGCTCGAACGCGCCAGGACGTTGATGTGCTACGCGGAACGCCTGCACGCTTTTGGCAGACTGCGCGACTCACGGGATGCGCTGCTGAGGGCCAAAGTCATGCTGGACGAGGCAGGGGCGGATGCGTGGACCCGGCACCTGGATGCCCTGCTCCTGGACGAACGCATGGAGCCTGTCCGCCCACAGGGCAATCCGGCCATGCTGATGCTCAGCGACGACGAGCGCGCCTTGGCCAAGATGGTGGCGAGAGGGATGCGCAACAAGGAAATTGCCGCCACGTTGTACGTATCCGTGCGCACTGTGGAGGTACGCCTCACCACGATCTACCGGAAACTTGGAGTCGAGTCCCGGGCGCAGCTGACTGCCCTCGCCGCGGATAAGGGGACCACCGCCGCGCAGCCCTATGTCCTGCCCGTTCTGTAGGGAACCACAAGGACAAAACCCGCAGTTTCCGCACTGTGGCCCTCCCAACCACACAAAAACCCAAAGCTTCGCCGTCGGGGCTCCCGGTGTGGCTACCTTGGCACTCACCGGTGAAACCGGGACGGGAAGGAACGACCATGAGAGCGCTGCCAGCAGGCAAGGCCGGTGTATGAGCGAACTGATTCTGGTGGGCGCCAGCGGCCTTGCCCGGGAGGTACTGGCGATGGTCCGAAGCAGCGGGCAATACGACGTTGTCGGCATGCTCGACGACGACAGGGAAATGGCCGGGGTTTCCGTGGACGGTGCTCCCGTGCTGGGCACGGTAGAGGACGCCGGCAGGTACACCCACGCCTTCATGCTGGTGTGCATGGAATTCGGGCGGCAAAGGGAATCGGTGGTGGACCGCCTGGAACTGCTGGGCATCCGGGAGACGCGCTATGCCACTGCAGTCGACCCAACCGTGCAATATCCGGAGGGCTGCTCGGTGGGGAGGGGCAGCATCCTGCTCCGGAACGTCACGCTCACTGCCTCCGTCACCTTGGGGTGCCACGTGGTTGCGATGCCGTCGGTGACATTCCTGCACGACGACGATGTGGCGGACTTCGCCACTTTCGCTGCGGGAGTGTCGCTTGGCGGCGGAGTCCGGATCGGCCGGGCCGCCTACCTTGGGATGAATTCGAGTGTCCGTGAGCGAACCTCGGTGGGAGCCTACGCGACCGTGGGAATGGGGGCCGCGGTGTTGAGCAACGTGCCGGAGGGAGAAACCTGGATTGGTGTCCCGGCGCACGAGATCGACCACGACGGATACGGATGGGGAGGCTTGCGATGAGGTCCTGAAGCAGGCACGGAAGGCCTGTGACCTCGAGAGTAACGGGTGCGGTCCACCAGCCCCGCTATCACCGCGCGGTCGTCTACCTGGCCGGGGTCCGGAAGAACAGCTCGGTCACGGCGGCCAGGCGGAGGGGATCCTCCACCCCACAGAGCTCACGGGCAGAGTGCATGGACAGCAGCGGCACACCTACGTCCACGGTCCGGATCCCCAGCCGCGTGGCGGTGAGCGGGCCGATGGTGGAGCCGCAGGGCACCACGTTGTTGGACACGAACTCCTGGTAGGGAACCTCCGCTTCGCCGCAGAGACGGGCCCAGAACGCCGCTCCGAACGCGTCAGTGGCGTAGCGCTGGTTGGCGTTGATTTTCAGGAGCGGACCCCCGTTCAGCACTGGGTGGTTGGCGGGGTCGTGCCGTTCGGGGTAGTTCGGGTGGACGGCGTGCCCGGCGTCGGCAGAGAGGCAGAACGACGCCGCCAGGGCCTGCCGCCGCTGGCTCACCGTGGCGCCCAGTCCATCGGAGATGCGCACCAGCACATCTTCAAGGATTGGTCCGCACGCGCCGGAGCGGGAGTTGGAGCCGATTTCCTCGTGGTCGAAGGCGGCCAGGACAGCAACCGGCCCACCGGCGGCGCCGGAGGCGGCATGGGCAATCAACGCGGCCAGCCCGGCGTGCGTGGCCGAAAGGTTGTCCAACCGCCCTGATGCGAAGAACTCCCCCTTGCCCCCGAAAACCGCGGGCGCCTGCGTGTCCGCGATGACGACGTCGTATCCGCCAATCTGGCCCGGATCGACGGAGGCTCCGGCAACCGAGGCCGCCAGGACGCCCAGCAGGTCTGAATCGGAAGGATTCCCCAGCCCCCACACCGGGTTCATGTGGCGCTGCTTGTCCAGGGTGAGGCCCTCGTTCACCGCGCGGTCCAAGTGGATGGCCAGCTGCGGGAAGCGGAGCAGGGGTCCGGTGGCAGCCAGGTGCTCCGTGCCGTCAAGCAGGACCAGCCGGCCCGCGAGCCGCAGTTCGCGGTCCAGCCAGGAGTTCAGCAGGGGGCCGCCGTAGATTTCCACCCCCGCCTGGAGCCAGCCGTGCGCACCGGTGGTGGGCCTGGGCTTGAGCTTGAAGGACGGCGAATCCGTGTGCGCGCCGAGGATGTTGAACCCGGTGGCAGCGCCGGCGCCCTCGGGGACGACCCATGCGATCAGGGCGCCGTCGCGGATGATGAAGAAGGAGCCCGGGCCCCCCTCCCACGGCTGCAGTTCGTCCAGGCGGGTGAACCCGGCTTCCTCCAGCCGCCTGCCCCCCTCATGCGCAGCGTGGAAGCTCGACGGCGACGCGCTGACGTAGGCGCCAAGGTCCTGGATGTGGTCTGCAGCAGAGGGGGGCAAAGGCATGCTCCCGAGTCTAGCGCCGCACCTACTCGGCGGGTGCCGGCGCAGGTTCAGTGGCCACCACCGGGCTTCCGGCGGCTGCACCCTTGCCCCGGTAGCGGAGCACGCCCACGGCCACCACCACGGCGGCCAGCGCCAGGGAGAGCAGCAGCGATTCGCGGGTGGATTCCTCGATCACCATGCCGATGAGCAGGGCCACGATGCTGATGATCGCTGCCCAGGTGAGGTACGGGAAGAGCCACATCTTCAGCTGCAGGTCCTGGGCTGCGGCACCCATCCGGCGGCGGAGGATCAGCTGGGATGCGGAGATGACCAGCCACACGAACAGTGCAATGGCGCCTGAGGTGTTGACCAGGAAGAGGAACACGGTGTCCGGGGCAATGTAGTTCAGCCCGACCGTCACGAAGCCCACCACGGTGGAGGCGAGGACGGCGGCGGCGGGAACGCCGCGGCGGGAGATGCGGGTCCAGGAGCGCGGCGCGTCACCGCGGGTGGAGAGGGAGAACAGCATGCGGCTGGCCGTGTAGAGGCCGGAGTTGAGGCAGGAGAGCACCGAGGTGAGGACAACGACGTCCATGATGGTGCCGGCGCCCGGGATGCCGAACAGTTCGATGACGGCCACGTAGGGGCTCTTGGCCACGGAGGCGGAGTTCCAGGGGAGCAGGGTGACCACAATGGCAATGGAGCCGATGTAGAAGACCAGGATGCGCCAGACGGTGGACTTGACGGCCTTCTTGACGGCGTCCACGGGGTTTTCCGATTCGCCGGCCGCGATGGTGGCGATTTCTGCCCCGAAGAAGGAGAAGACCACCACCAGGATGCCGGCCAGGACCGCTCCCGGACCGTTGGGCATGAAGCCGCCGTTGTTGACCAGGTTGCTCAGGCCGGGTGCGGGGACTCCGGGGATGAGGCCGAGGATGGCGGCAACGCCAAAGATGAGGAAGAGGACGATGGCCGCTACCTTGATGGAGGCGAACCAGAACTCGAACTCGCCGTAGGACTTTACGGAACCGAGGTTGGTGAGGGTCAGCAGCACCATAAGGGCAAGGGCCCACACCCACTGGTCGATGCCCGGCACCCAGCGGTGCATGATGGCAGCACCGGCTGTGGCTTCGATACCGAGGACGATGATCCAGAACCAGGCGTAGAGCCAGCCGATGCTGAACCCTGCCCAGCGGCCCAGTGCCTTGTCCGCGTAGGTGGAGAAGGATCCCGTTTCGGGGTTTGCTGCGGCCATCTCGCCCAGCATGCGCATCACCAGGATGACCACCAGTCCGGCGGCCGCATAGGCGACGAGGATGCCGGGTCCGGCCTGCTGGATCGCCGCCCCCGAGCCGACGAAGAGTCCTGCGCCAATGACACCGGCGATGGCGATCATGGACAGGTGCCTGGGTTTCAGGGACTTTGAGAGTTGCTGGTCAGCATGCATGGAAGCGCCGTCCTTGTTGGGGAAATAGCATTGGTTGAGCGACGTGCCGTGGCGGCCACGGGGAGACCGTGTGTTGCACCACATCGTCGTTTCACCCTAGGTCCGCCATTATGCGCCGTGCTTTGTGCAGTCCAACAGATCTGGTTGGCGCCAACAGGACGTGCCTCCAAGCTGGAACCATCAGGGGCAACGGACGTTTTCTCACAGGAAAATTTGTAATGTGCCCGAAACCACGCGCCGGGCTGCTCGTTGGGCCCGGGAAGCCGGGCGCAACCTCCTAGACGTCCCGTCTTTTGAGCAGGACCGCAGCGAGCAGGACCGGAATGACCACCCATGCGCCGAGGACCAGCCCCGCCTGCCAGGCCTCGAGGGTGTCCGGGACGTGCTGGGCGGCAGCCACGGGATCCACCGTGTTTCCGGGGAGGTACTTCCGGGCCTCCTTGAAAAAGTCGCCCGGGATGAGCTGGAAAGCGATGGGTGCCACAAAGAAGATGCCCACCAGGCTCATGATGCCTCCTGCGGAGTTCCGCAGCAGCGTGCCCAGGGCCATGCCGATGGCGGCGACGGCTGCCACGTAGATGCTGTTGACCAGGAGGAGCTTCGCTGACTGTGAACTGCCCAGGTCCAGCTTCAGGCCGTAGTTGTCCAGGATTGGCACCGCCACCATTCCCGCAACCCAGATGGATACTGCGGTAACTGCGAACGACGTCACCATTACCACCACCAGTTTGGCCGCGAAGGCGGGAAGCCGTTTGGGCACCGCCGCGAAGGTGGAACGGGCCATGCCGGTGGTGAATTCCGAACTCATGAGGAGTACCCCGAGGGACCCCAGGATCAGCTGGGCAAAGGCGATACCCGAGGTGGGGGCGCTCACGGCGAGGTCACCGCCCTGGGCTGCCATCCGCCCCGCGGCCTGGGGGTCGCGCGTGGCCGCGTCCGTGAACTGGCCTGTCCCCCAGGCGGACAGTGCCCCGAAGCCGACCATGACCACGGCCGTGGAGGCGAGCAGGATCAGCGTTGAGAGGAGGCTGCGGAATTTGATGATCTCCGAATTAAGGACCCGGAAGAAGGTGGGGCCGGGCTGCGACCGCCTCCCACCAAAGTGGACTGGCGCGGAGAAGGAGGGTGCGGGTTCGTGAGGGGAAGTGGATTCAGCGGTCGGGGAGCTCATCAGTTACCTGCCTCCGCAGCGGACAGGGAGTGGTATTCGACGTCGTCCTTGGTGAGCTCCATGTAGGCCTCCTCAAGGCTGGCAACCAGGGGTGTGAGTTCGTAGATCAGGACCTGGTTTTCCAAGGCCAAAGCGGCGATCGTCCTGGCCTGCAGGCCGGTTACTTCCAGCATCTCAGGTTCGGGAACTTCAATGGACGCACCGCGTGCGGCGAGCAGCTGGCGGAGCGTGTCCGGCTGGTCGGTCCGGACCCGCACCCGGGACTGTCCGCTGCCGGTAATGATGTCGCGGATAGGGGCATCGGCTATCACCCTTCCGCGCCCGATCACGATGAGGTGGTCGGCTGTCTGGGCCATCTCACTCATCAGGTGGCTGGAAAGGAATACTGTCCGCCCCTGGCCTGCCAGGTACCGCACCAGGTTCCGGACCCAGACCACCCCCTCCGGATCGAGGCCGTTGACCGGCTCGTCCAGAATGAGGGTTTGCGGGTCGCCCAACAGGGCGGCAGCGATACCCAGCCGTTGCCCCATGCCAAGCGAAAATCCGCCGGCCTTCTTGCGCGCCACCGCGTCCAGCCCCGTCATGCCGATCACCTCGTGCACCCTCGCTTTGGGAATGCCGTGCGTGGCCGCCATGGCCAGCAGGTGGTTGTAGGCGCTGCGGCTGGTGTGGACGGCTTTGGCATCAAGGAGGGCGCCCACCTCACGCAGGGGTGCCTTGTGCTGCGCGTACCGCAGGCCGTTCACAGTGACGGATCCCGATGTGGGGCGGTCCAATCCCATGATCATCCGCATGGTGGTGGACTTCCCTGCCCCATTGGGTCCCAGGAAGCCCGTAACCTGTCCTGCCCTGACGGTGAAGCTCACGCCGGCTACGGCGGTCTTGGCGCCGTAGATCTTGGTCAGTCCGTTTGCCTCGATCATCAAAAGTCCTTTGAACGGCAGCACCGGGCTGCTGGACGGCGGTGGGTGGTGTGCATTCCCCACGCTACCGACGCCAGTCCTGCTTTTGACCCTTCCCAGGGATGATTCAGGGGTGAATCAGGGTCATTTGCCGGACAAGGGTTATCGATTCGGATGCGGGGAGTAGTACGTAAGTGCCCGGGGACGGACGCGGTAGGTCACGCTGCGGACCCCTGCCAATGCCTCGCCGTCAACTGCCAGCGCCATCGGTGCGCCGCCGGCATCGATCCTGGCCTCTGTTGCCTCCCTCAGGTGCGTAATCCTGGAACTTGCCACGGTCCCCGTCAGGACGGACCACAGCAGCCGGAGCCTGGCGAAGGTTTCGTCGGCGGTAATCATCCGGACATCCAAAACCCCGTCATCCATCACCGGCCGGATCAGGGGAGCGTGGTCACGGGGGTAGTAGCGCCCACGCCCCAGGTAGGCGATCCACACTTTGTGCTCCACTCCGTCCACGGTCAGCGTCGTCGGTGTCCCGGCCGTGAAGGTCCTGAACATTGCCACGACGCCCGCCAATGGCTTACCAAGCGCCGGCTGCAGGTGCTCCCGGCGGCGCACGAAGTTGGGGTAGAGGCCGACGCTGGACGTGTTGAGCATAACCAGCTCGGAAACTTCGGGGTTCCCGGGCAGTCCGCGTTCGGCGGTGACCACGCCAATGTCTGCCAGTGCGGCCTCACCCTTGCTGGCTGCTTCCTCCGCGTCTTTCAGGCTGCCTGTGCCCGCGTCGCGGGCAAAGTGGTTGAGGGTCCCGCCGGGCAGGACCAGCAGGGGCAAAGAGCGTTCGACGGCGGCAGCCGCCGCAGCGCCGACAGTTCCGTCCCCGCCCCACACACCCAGGGCGAGGGTCCCCGGGAAGTCCGCCGCAGCGTTGATCCGCTGGACCAGGTCTTCATCCGGTTGAACGGTATTTATATGCGCTTTGGGAAATACTTCCTGGAGCGCGGCCGCGGTTTCTTCCTTGAAGGAACCGCCCAGCGTGTTGACCACGATGCTCAGGCCCGCACCGTCCGGCAGTTGCGGAGCGCTGGTCCAGGAGCGGGTGGTTTGCGGGATGGGCGGCCGGACCGGCCACCAATGGCGGGTCACCAGGGCGGCGCCTGCACCCAGGGCTGATCCGAAAAGGACATCGGATGGCCAGTGGGCGCCGGTGTGGACCCTCGAGTAGGCGACGCCCAAGGCAGCGGGTGCCAACGCAACTCCCAGAGCGGGACGGACAAGCCCTGCTCCGACTGCGAACGCAACCGCCGACGCTGAATGCCCGGACGGCATCGAAGAGCTGGTGGGCTGCGGATGCACGAAGCGGAAGACGGGCAGGTGCTCCGGCAAGGGCCGGGCGCGGGGAAGCAGCGTCTTGAACACCACGTTGGTGACGGTGGAGGCCACCCCCTGGGCCAGCAGCCCGTGCAGCGCCGCCCTGCGCGTCTTGCCCGGAAACAGGGCCAGGACTGCCGCTGTTCCTATCCACAGCTTTCCCTGGTTGGCCGAGGCGGACAGGCGCCGGAAGAAGACATCATGGTCTCCCCCGGGCAGTCTTGAAACATGCGCCAAGAGGTATCTATCGATGCGGCTGATCCAGGTCCGGCCCCGTGGCCTGCTGCTGTGCATGTGATCACCCTAACCCCAACCGTTACTCCCGTTGAGTGGACTCTTGAACGGAGGACTCCTGACCGGCCTGGAGCGGCTTCGCCGCCCCTGCAAGCAGCAGTGCCACCAGGATTGGCAGCATGATGGCCAGGAGCGCGGTATGGATCCCGGTGAGGTCACCGAGGTAGCCAAGCACCGGCGGCCCGGCAAGGAAAGATATATACCCCAAAGTGGATACTACGGACACCCGAGCGGCTGACTGCCGCGGATCGTCGGAAGCAGCGGACATCCCCATCGGAAAGGCGAGGGCGGCACCCACACCCCACAGGGCTGCCCCAACCCCGGCCAGCCAGATACTGGATGCCAGCACAAAGAGGCCCAGTCCGGCGGCTGCGGCCGCCATGCTGGCGCGGAGTACCGCAACGCGCCCGTACTTGTCGATGACGCGGCCGCCGAGGAACCGCATTGCCGTCATGGCAAGGACGAACAGGGCGAACATCAGGGCGCCGGTGGATTCCGAGGTGGCAAGGCCGTCAACGGACGCCTTGGCGATCCAGTCATTGCCGGCGCCTTCGGTCAGGGTGGCACCCAGGACCACCACTCCGATGAGCAGCGTCCTGCCGTCCCGCCACGCGGACGGTCCCTTGGCTGGTTTCAGCTCCCCGGCAACGGGAGCCGACGATACGTGGGGAAGGAAGTAGCGGGGCACGGTCAAGGCGACCAGCACCACAACGGCTGCGATCACCAGGAGGTGCAGCGGCAGGTCGACTCCCAGCGTGGACAGCCCTGCCCCGACAAGGGCCCCTACGAAGGCACCACCGCTGAAGGCAGCATGGAACTGGGGCATGATGGTCCGCCGGAGCTTGTGCTCCACATCCGCGCCTTCGATGTTCTGCGCCACGTCCCACAGTCCGATGCCGATGCCGAAGAAGAACAGTGACACCGCCGTCCCGGCAATGGACGTGGCCGAAAGCGACAGTGCGATGCCCACGCCTGCGGCCGCAGCCAGGAGGCCGGCGAAACGCACGGTGTTGGCGGTACCGATCCTGCCAACCACCAGCCCGGCGGTGGGAAGCGCAAGCAGGGAGCCGATGGCCGTGCAGAGCAGGAGCGTGCCCATTTGGCCGGAGGTGATGTGCAGCGTCTGGGTGACGGCAGGGATCCTGGCCGCCCAACTGGCGAACACCAGCCCATTGATACCGAAGACCACGAAAGTGGCTGCGCCGGCGGCTTTCAATCCTGCGTGCTGCTCCATACCGGTATTGGTGCTCATACGCTCACTACTTCCACGGAGTACTTATCGAATTCGGCTTTGTCCTGCGTGCTGAACTTCCGGTCCGTGACGATGACGTCCACCCGATCCAGGCCTGCCACGAGGACCCGGGCGCTGGCCTCCCACTTCGATGCTGAGGCGGCCAGCACCACCCGTGCCGCGGATTCAAGGCCGGCTCTCTTGATGGCCGCGTCCTCCAGGTCATGTGCCAGCAGCCCGTCCCTGAAATCCACCGCACAGGGGGTGACCACGGCAGTATCGAAACGGAGTGACCTGATATTGGATTCGGCCAGCGGTCCGCGGAAACAGAGTTCCCCGGGCACCACACTGCCGCCCGGCAGCAGCAAGGCAGGCCGCGGGCCTGCACCGCCGTCGCCCTCTGCTGCCGCATTGAGCGCCTGCAGGGACATGGGCATCAGGGTCACATCGCGTCCCGCCAGGGCCCGCGCCACAGCGGTGGCTGTGCTTCCGCTGTCCAGCCAGACGTGTTCGCGGTCAGCCAGCAGGCGGGCGACCGCCACAGCTATGCGGCTCTTCGCTTCACGGTCTTCCAGTTCACGCTGCCCGTAGCCGGGATTCACCCCGTGGCCAATGAGGCTTCTGGCGCCGCCGTGGACCCTCCGGAGGACGCCGTGGCCTGCGAGCACCTCCAGGTCGCGGCGGATGGTTGCTCCTGAAGCAGCACAGGCCTGCATGAGCTCTTCCACGCTTGCCTCGGGCTGCCGCCGGAGGATGTCGGCGATGGTCCGATGCCGCTCATCCGTCTTCATGATCAAATGCTAGCAATTTGTGATCATTCGCTCAGAGCAAGAAGGGCACATTTGTTCAGCGGGCGCGTTCAACCCTCTGCTCGTCCCACACCGGCTCCGCGGATTCGTACACCTTCCCGTCGGAGCCGAATACGAGGAACCGGTCGAATGTCCGCGCGAACCAGCGGTCGTGGGTCACCGCGAGGACAGTTCCTTCGAAGTGGTCGATGGCCCGCTCCAGGGCTTCCGCCGAGTGCAGGTCCAGGTTGTCGGTGGGCTCATCCAGGAGCAGCAGCGTGGCCCCGCTGAGCTGCAGGAGCAGGATCTGGAAGCGGGCCTGCTGGCCGCCGGAGAGGGACTCATACTTCTGCTCGGACTGCCCCGCCAGGCCGTATCCATCCAGGGCACCCGCGGCCGCCTCACGACCCAGGCCGGACCGGTGTTCGTCGCCCCGGTGCAGGATGTCCAGCAGGGTCTTGCCCAGGAGATCGGGCCGGACGTGGGTCTGGGCAAAGAACCCGGGCCGGATCCGTGCACCGAGCTTCACGGTGCCTTCGTGCGGTACTTCTGCGATCACCACATCCGAGACCGGCATGTGCTCGCGTTCAGGGTCTGTGCCGCCGGTGGCAAGCAGGCGCAGGAAGTGGGACTTGCCGGAGCCGTTGGAGCCCAGCACGCCCACGCGGTCACCGAACCACACCTCCGTGGAGAACGGTTTCATCAGGCCAGTCAGCTCCAGCCGCTCCGCCACGATGGCCCGTTTAGCGGTCCGCCCGCCCTTGAGCCGCATCTGGACGTTCTGCTCGATGGGCAGCGCCTCGGGCGGACCGGCCTCGAGGAACTTGGCCAGCCTGGTCTGGGCCGCGTGGTACCGGTTGGCCATATCCGAGCGGAAGGCAGCCTTGTTCTTGTACATGTTGACGAGTTCCTTGAGCTTGACGTGCTCCTCGTCCCAGCGCTTGCGCAGCTCTTCGAAGCGGGCGTTCCGGTCCGCGCGGGCCTCCACATAGGATTCGAATCCGCCGCCGTGGATCCAGGCGGATGCGCCGTTGATCCCGGGCTCCAGCGTGACGATCCGTCCCGCGGCATTGTTCAGCAGCTCGCGGTCGTGGCTGATGAAGAAAACGGTCTTCTTTGACTCGTTGAGCATTTCCTCGAGCCAGCGCTTGCCCGGCACGTCCAGGTAGTTGTCCGGTTCGTCCAGCAGCAGCAGATCGTCCGGCCCGGCGAACAGTGCCTCGAGTACCAGGCGTTTCTGCTCACCGCCGGAAAAGCTCGACGCCGGGCGGTGCTGTGCGCGGTCGAACGGCAGTCCCAGCGCGGCCATGCAGACCTCGTCCCAGACAGTTTCCACGTCGTAGCCGCCGGCATCCCCCCAGTCCGCGATCGCCTGGGCGTACCGCATCTGGGTGGGTTCGTCGTCGTGCTCCATCATGGCCAGCTCCGCATCGTCAACCTCGCGGGCAGCGGCGGCGAGGGCCGGGGGAGCGGCGGTCACCAGGAGGTCCCTGACGGTGGAGCCGTCGCGGACCTGGCCCACGAACTGCCGCATGATGCCCATGTTTCCGGACCGTCCAATGACGCCCTCGTCCGGCACCAGGTCCCCCGCGATGATCCTGAACAGTGTGGTCTTGCCCGTCCCATTAGGCCCGATCAGCGCGGTCTTGGTGCCGTCCGGCACCTTGAAGGTGACCCCGTTCAGGAGTTGGGTGCCATCGGAGAGGAAGTAGTCAATGCCGGAAACGTCAATATGGGCCACGCCGTCCATCCTCCCATGCCTGTTCCTAGCCGGCGCCGGTGAGGAACTGCTTCAGCAGCGGACCGGAGGTGGTGGCACCCAGGCCGCCGTCCTCCACGAATACGGCAACCGCCAGGTCCCCGTGGGTGGCAACGATCCAGGCGTGGGTCTTGGGGGGATTGTCGGTGCCGAACTCCGCCGTTCCGGTCTTGGCACCCACAGGTGCGCCGGGAACGCTGGCGAGGAAGCCCGCGTGGCCGGAGGTGACCACGGCACGCATCATGTCAGCCAGCGATGCCGCCTCTGCTGCCGTGATGGGCTTGTCCGACGCCGTGGAGGGTGCTTCCGCGGTGGCGGTCGCTGACGCTTCGGCAGCCGGAGCGGTGGACCCGGCCGTTGTCCCGGCGGCGGGAGCACCGGCGTCGGGGTTCAGGACCAGCTGCACCGACACCGGGGCACCCTTGGCCACGGACCCGGCCATGATCGCTGCAGCCAGCGGGGAGAGCAGCACCTTGCCCTGGCCGATCATCGACGCGGCGTGTTCGGTCCCCTGCGCCTCGCCCGGGACGGATCCCAGGAAGGCTTCCGCGCCGAGCTTAGGCGCCTCCACTGCCACGCCCATGGACGTGGCGGCAGCCTCAAGCTGGCCCTGGGACACGCTGTCCCGCTGGGAGATGAAGGCCGTGTTGCAGGAGTGCGCAAAGGCATCGCGCAGCGTCACGGCACCCAACGAGCTCGCGGGGTAGCCCTCGGAGTTTTTGAAGGTCCGCCCGTCCACGGTGAGCGTGGGCGTGCATTGGACCGTGGAGTCGGGCGTCATGCCGTTGCGGAACATGGCCAGCGAATCCACCATCTTGAAGATGGAACCCGGCGCATACTGTCCCAGCATGGCGGTGTTGTAGCCGTTGCTGCCCGGGCCGGATGCTGCCGCGAGCAGAGCGCCGGTGGAGGGACGAAGGGCCACGATGGCTGACGCAGGCCCCACCCCTTCCAGGGTGCTTTCCGCCAGCGTCTGCAGCCGCGGATCCAGCGTGGTCTTCAAGGGGGTGCCGGGTTTGGGCTCCACCTGGAAAAGCACGCGCCGGGGATCCGTGCCTGCGGACTGGATCTGTTCGCGGGTCAGGTCGGCGCGCTGGGCGCGGATCACCACGGCGTCTGATCCGCGGAGCTGCTCATCGTACTGCTGCTGGAGACCGCCGGTACCGGTGACGTCGCCCGGGGTCAGGGCGCCGTTTGATGCCTGGATCTGCTCCGCGGAGGCTTCGCCCACGGAGCCAAGGACAGCGCGGGCGAACGTCCGGCTGGGGGCCAGCGGGATGGAGTCGGGTATGCCTCGGGCACCCGGGATGGCCTGGATCTGCTGGTCGCTAATGGTGCGGCCTTCTTCCCGCAAAGTAATGGCGGAAACGAAGGCCTGTGCCCCGGCTGCCTTGACCTGCTGCGCGTACGCGGCCGGATCCACCCCCACCAGCGCGGCGAGCTTGCCGGCGGAATCGGCTGGATCCGCCCCGCCCAGCAGCGGTTTGTCGATGCCCACGTTCACCACGGGGCGATAGGTCACCAGCGGCACATCGCCGGCGCCCAGGATGTCGGCGCGTTTGGGGGACTGGGAGCCCTTGGTCACGATCTCGCCGTCCGCGAGGCCGGGGGCCAGCATGGCCGGGGTCCAGGCGGTGAGCCACTTGTCGCCGGACTTCCTGAAGTTCGCCGCGATGGTGTACTTCCACTCGGCGTCGCCGAACTTCCAGGTGTAGTCCAGGGGAGCGGAAGCTTTGTCCCCGTCCAGCGTGAGTCCGCCTGCCCGGACGGTCGGCTTTTGCGGGTCCAGGGCTGCGAAAACCTGGTGGAGCTGGTCGTTGGCGGCGGCGGCGTCCTTGCCGTCGAAAGCAACGGATCCTACATCCAGCGCTGAGACCGCACCGGCCAATTGCTGTGCGGCGGCTTCGGCACCGGATTTTCCGTCATCGCAGGCCACCAGTGTGGTTCCAAGAATGAGCGCAGCTATGGCAAGCGAAAGTTTTGTTGAGTTCCCCATCGCGCCATTATCCCCCGGACCGCCGACATGACAGGACAGCCGGTCATAAGCCCTGGCCCTCGAGGCCTAGGAGGGACCCAGGTCCGGAACGGGCAGCTTGAACACATCACGCAGGGCGTGCCGTGCAGCATGCATTCCCGGCATGCCCGTGACCCCCGGGCCGGGCGGGGTTGACGACGAGCACAGGTATACCCCCAGCAGCGGTGTGCGCCAGGGGACAGGAGAGACCACCGGCTTCTGGATAAGCCCCCGCACATCCATGATGCCGGCGCTGAAGTCACCACCGATGTAGTTGCGGTTGTACTCGGCCAGTTCCGCCGCGGTGATGACGTGTGATTCAACCACCAGGTCGCGGAAACCGGGTGCGAAGCGCTCCAGCTGGGCCACCACCTGGCTGGTCATGTCCCGCGTGGAGCCGGAGGGGACATGGCAGTACGTCCAGAGTGTGTGCCTGCCCGCCGGGGCACGGCTGGGGTCGAAGCTGGACGGCTGGGCCACGAGCACATAGGGCCGGTCGGGGTGGCGTCCGGCACTGACTTCGTTCTCCGATCGCGCCAGTTCGGCCCGCGTGCCGCCCACATGGACCGTGCCGGCGTCGGAAAGTCCGGGAGCCTGCCAAGGCACCGGCCCGGAGAGGATGAAGTCCACCTTGCAGGACCCGTTACCGTACCGGAAGCGCTCCAGCGCCCTACGGTAGTGAACGGGAAGCGAATCCCGCGCCATGTCCAGGAGCCCCTTGGGCGCAACGTCCAGCAGGGTGGCCCGCGCGGCAGGAAGCTGTTCAAGCCGGTCTATCGGGGCTTCAGTATGGATGATGCCGCCGTGGGCACGGATGTCATCCGCCAGTGCTGTCGAAATGGCCGCGGAGCCGCCGCGGGGGATGGGCCAGCCACCTGCGTGCCCCAGGGCACCGAGCATGAGTCCGGCTCCGGCTGCGGCCAGGGAGGGCAGATGGGAGATGGCATGGGCTGCCACCCCGCTGAGGAGGGCCGGCGCAAGCTCTTCCCGGAACCTGAGGTTCCACAGCCCCGTTCCCTGTTCCAGCGTCCGCAGGCCGTAAATGCCGGCCACCAGCGGATTCCGCGGAATCCGGAGGAGCTGGTTCTGGGTGAAGTCCATGACGTCGTCGATGTTGTGGACCAGCGGTTCCATGAGCCGCCGGTAGGCCGGTCCGTCCTGGCCAAGTCCCTCTGCGGTGGCGTCCAGGGACTTGTAGGCCAGGGCTGCCTTGCCGCCCTCCAGCGGCGAGCCAAACGACACCTCGGGGGTGATCAGTTCCACCCTGCGCGGCAGTTCGAAGGCGCGGAAGAAAGGGGAGGCCAGGGCCATGGGATGCACGGCGGAACAGACGTCGTGGAAGTGCCCCGGCTGCATTAACTCGGTGGTCCGCGTTCCGCCGCCGATTTTTGTTGCGGCCTCGAAAACCTCCACTGACAGCCCGGCCCGCGCCATCACCGCTGCCGCAGAGAGTCCGTTGGGGCCGGCACCTACTACCGTCACATCAGGCATGGGACCCTGCTTTCAAGGGAAGGGCGGGAACGGCGCGCCGCCGTAAACGCAGGCGGACCCGGTCAGGTGCGCCCGCGAAGGGGCCTCCGTGGGGATCGTCCACGTGGTGGCGCCGGATGGGGTCGTGCGCGGGGTCGAAGATGTCCCAGACGACGCGTGCCATCAAATAGGCCACCGCGACCATGTGGGCGGCGACGGCCAGCACGTAGTAGGGCATGTCCAGGTTGTGCTGGGAGGGGCCGGCGCTGGTCACCTGTCCAAGGTACAACCAGATCGCAGCCCAATGCAGGGCTTCGACGCCCTGCCACACGAGGAAGTCGCGCCACCGCGGCCTGGCAAGGGCCAGCAGCGGAACCAGCCACACCACGTACTGGGGCGAATAGACCTTGCCGGTAAGGATGAACGCGGCCACGACCAGGAACGCGAGCTGCGCCAGGCGGGGGCGGCGGGGCGCCATCAAGGCAACGGCGGCAATGCCTGCACACGCCAGGACAAACAGCCCCACGGACAGGACGCTGACGCCGTCGGCAGAAAGCCCGGCCCAGCCCACCCGGCCCGCCACCAGGTTGTAGGCAAACCAGGCTGAACTGTATCCCGCACCCCGCTCCGCGCTGTATTGGAAGAAGTAGGCCCAGCCTGGAGGATTGACTGCCACGAACGGCACGTTGACCACCAGCCACGCTGCAGCAGCAGCACCGCCTGTGACCAGCAGCGGCCGCCACCGTCCCGTTCGCAGCGCAAGCAGGAGGATGGGTCCCAGCACCAGCACCGGGTACAACTTCACAGCAGTGGCCAGGCCGATCAAAATGCCGGCAGCCACCAGGCGCCCCCGCGCGAAAAAGTACATCCCCATAGCCAGCAGGCACGCAGCCCAAAGGTCCCAGTTGATGGTTCCTGCCAGGACAATTCCCGGGGCCAGGGCCACCATCGCCGCGTCCCAGGGCCGCCGGCCGGGCATCCGCGCAATCACCAGGACCAGCGCCATGAACACCGCCGCCAGCAGCACGGCGTTGATGTCGAAGTAGGCCAGGGACCGGGCATTGGCGTCTCCGCCGGGGACCAGCCAGGCAGTGACTCCGGCAATCAGTGCGATCAGCACCGGGTATTCGAACTGGCTGCCGCTGCCCAGGATGGGAAAGATTCCCGCCGCCATTCCGCGGTTCCGGAACAGCTCCGGGAAATCCGAGTAGCAGGTGGCATAGAACTGCGTGGGCGTCTCCCAGCCGTTTACCCGGCAGTAGCCCTTCAGCAGCAGCCCCACCAAGGCCGCCAGCGCGGTGAGGACAATGAGTACCCGCTCCACCGTGTAGATGCCGGGGGAGACCAGCCCGGGGGCCGCCCTGGTCCCAAGGGGCCCACCGATTAACTCAGTGAAGTTCCGGAGCAATGCGTCGCTGCGGCTGGGCACCACGATGCGGGACCGTGGTCCATCCTCCGCCGGCAGGGTCTCGTGCATGGGTTCGAGCTTACCGCCGGCCCCGTCCCCCGGGATCGGTGTCCCGCGGGATCAGGGCCGGCTGTCAACGCAGGCCACCTAACTGCTGGTGCATGAGAACGAACACGTCGTTCCGATGCTGCTCCAGCTGGGCGCTGTTAAATGAACTTCGGCGCTGCAGGGGACGGGACAGGAGTCCCAGGAGTTTTCGTATCAAAGGAGGCACCTCCTCTCTTAAATAACAGGCGCAAAAAAGGGCGCGGCAAATAAGCCCATTTTTGCTGCGAAAGAAGCGCGACAATACGGGCATGCGAATTTCAGCGAGGGAATTGGCGGAAATTGCACATAAGCACAATCACGAAGCGTCCGGCCGTCGCGGTAAGCCATGGGCGGCATTACAGGGACGCCACACCGGGCCCTTCGAAAGAAAGGACTATCCGGAGACGGGGCGCGGGCTATGCCAACAGCTGTGCCGTGGAGCCGGCGATGAAACCGCAATTTACTGCCATCAGGGCAGCCGAAGGGGCAGCCCCTTGGCGTGTCCTGGCCGGGAAGCTGGTCCGGTCAGCGGCGCCAGAGTACGTCCGGATGGACGGCTGTACGGCAGGACACGGAATCCATCCTGGCTGCGCGTGCGGAATCAGCAAAGGCCGGGAACGCATTGATGACGGCATTCCATTCGCCAGTCAAAGTCATCATTATCCCAACCTCCTTTTCTGCTGTCCGCCGCGTTCGTTGCCAAGCGGTTCGGGACCCAGGCAGATCACCTTGGGGTCAGGAATAAAGGTACCCCAGGAATGCAGGGAAAGCCAGCAATTCCCGGAAAACAATTAAAGGAGTTTAAAAAGAAGGTTTAGAGCCCCCACCGCACAATGGCCGGGGTCTTTTTGTCCCATCCCAAAGTGCAGACCTTGGCCGTCCCCAGGACAAAGTGCCGGCCTTCCGTGGGCGGCAATTCCAGCCAGCGTGCCGTGAGGATGCGGGAGAAATGTCCATGCGCCACGATCAGCACATTGTCCATGCCGGATTCCAGGACCCGGCCGATGATCTTGTCTGCCCTCGCAGCCACCTCATCCAGCGTCTCGCCGTTGGGCACGCCGTGTGTCCAGATCAGATAGTCGGGATTGTCCTTGCGGATCAGGTCCGAACTGATCCCCTCATAATCGCCATAGTTCCATTCGACGGCGAGCGGCTCGTGCCGGGCATCGGGGAAGCCGGCGAGTTCCGCCGTCCGCCGTGCCCGCCGAAGGGGGGACGTGAGCACCAGGTCGAAGTCCACGCCGTCCAGCACCTTGCGGGCCTCCACGGCCTGCTGTTCGCCTTCCACGGTCAGGGGCAGGTCCGTCAGGCCGGTGTACTGCCCGCTCTTGGACCATTCGGTTTCCCCGTGGCGGAGGATCCAGAGCTGGGGGCGCGGGGCAAAGGCGGAATTGGTCACTTGGACTCCTCAACAGGTGAAGGTTCGACGACGGCGGGAGAAGCTTCGGCGGCGGGTCCGGCAGGTGCCGATTCAGGCTGTTCTGCCCACCAGCGGAGCAGGCGCGCCTCTGCTTCCTCCGTGGGCAACGGTCCGTGTTCCATCCGCTCGTTCAGGAGGAACTTGTAGGCGCGCCCCACGACCGGCCCGGGCTTCAGATCCAGCAGGGCCATGATCCTGGCGCCGTCCAGGTCCGGGCGCACCGCGTCCAAAGATTCCTGTTCGCGCAGTGCCGCGATTCGCGATTCCAGGTCGTCGTAAGCAAAAGCCAGGCGTTCCGCCTTGCGCTGGTTGCGGGTGGTGACATCAGAGCGGGTGAGCCGGTGCAGGCGTTCCAGCAGGGGACCGGCGTCGGTGACGTAGCGACGCACGGCGGAGTCGCTCCAGCCGGCGTCGCCGTAGCCATAGAAGCGCATGTGGAGTTCCACCAGCCGCGCCACGGCCTTAGTGGTGTCATTGTCGAACCGCAGCGCCTTCATCCTCTTCGTGGTGAGCTTGGCGCCCACCATGTCGTGGTGGCGGAAGCTCACGGCGCCGCCTGGTTCGAATCGGCGCGTCGCCGGTTTCCCGACGTCGTGCATTAACGCCGCAAAACGGAGAACGAAGTCTGGCCCGGGCACGGGGCCTTCGGCGTCCGTTTCCAGTTCAGCCGCCTGTTCCAGGACCTGGAGGGAATGCTGGTAGACGTCCTTGTGCCGGTGGTGCTCGTCGGATTCAAGGCGGAGGGCTGATACTTCCGGCAGCACGTGCTCTGCCAGCCCCGTCTCGACCAGCAGGTCGATTCCTGTCCGCGGCCGGGCGCCGCACACCAGCTTGACCAGTTCGTCCCGCACCCGCTCCGCGGAAATGATCCTGATCCGGTCCGCCATGCCCGTCATGGCATCCCGGACGTCGTCGCGGACTGAAACCCCCAACTGTGCAGCGAAGCGGGCGGCCCGCATCATGCGCAGCGGGTCATCGGAGAAGGATGCCTCCGGCGCGCCGGGCGTGGCCAGCACTGACGCGTGGAGATCCCGCACGCCCCCGAAAGGGTCCACCAACTCCATGGAGGGCAGCCTCAGCGCCATGGCATTGATGGTGAAGTCGCGGCGCTGCAGGTCATCCGTCAGGGAGGAACCGAATGCCACCACCGGTTTGCGGGAATCGGGATCGTAGGCTTCGGCCCGGTAGGTGGTGATCTCGATCTGGAAGCCGGCCTTGCGCATGCCGATGGTGCCGAACGCCCGGCCGATCTCCCAGAAGTTGTCCGCCCACTTCTTGATCAGTGCAACGGTCTGGTCAGGGGTGGCGTCGGTGGTGAAGTCCAGGTCCGGGGACGTCCGGCCCAGGAACAGGTCGCGCACGGGACCGCCCACCAAAGACAGCTCGTGGCCGGCGTCCACGAAGCGCTGTCCGAGCTCGAGGACCACGGGATCCACGGTGAAATCGACAGTGTGGGTATCAATCTTGCGTTGTGCGTGCGACATAGTTCCTTAAGCTTGGCAGAAACCTGCGCCCTGGCAGTCCAAAAAGGCGTCACGATCCGCGCTGATTGGCCTTCCCTTCCGGAAAGTACGTCATATCCCGTCCATGTTGGTGTCATGTTCCGGTCATCACGGGAGGGCAACAGTCGTTAGAGTGGACCTCATGGCCCATCCAGTACCGAGCGCTCCAGGCAGGAGGACAAACGCACCATTGCCGTCGGCAATCGGGGCGCACGTTGCCCCTGCCCAGCAATCGGCGCCGGCGTCGCTGCCCACAGTGGAGGAAGTCTCCGCCGGCGGCGTTGTGGTGGACACATCCGACGCCGAACTGAGGGTGGCGATCATCGCCCGCCTTAACAGGGGCGGACGCCTCGAGTGGTGCCTTCCCAAGGGCCACCCGGAGGGCGAGGAAAACAACGAACAGGCCGCTGTCCGGGAAATTGCCGAGGAAACGGGCATCGAGGGCGTCATCCTGGCGCCACTGGGCAGCATCGACTACTGGTTCACGGTAAGTGGCCACCGGGTCCACAAGACAGTGCACCATTACCTCCTGCGGGCCACGGGCGGCGAACTCACCATTGAGAACGACCCCGACCAGGAAGCCGTGGATGTGGCCTGGGTGCCCATCCAGGAGCTGGCGCGGAAGCTGTCCTTCCCCAACGAACGCCGCATCGCGGACCTGGCCCGCGAAGTCCTGCCCGGGCACCTTTAAGCCCGGACGCCCCCGTCGTCATTGCGGTGTTATGTGCGCACGGGTGAGACGATGAAGTCGATGTCAGCTACCAACTTCCCTTCCGACCGGTCCAGCCGGCCCGATGACGCGGCGCCCGACGGCGTGCCCCCGGAGCCGGCGGCTCCGGACGTTTCCCAGCCCGCCGCCACAGGCGTGAGCGAGACGCGGTCCAGCGCCATCATGGCTGCCGGCACGCTGGTTTCGCGCTTCCTGGGCTTCGGCAAGACATGGATGCTCGGCACCGCCCTGGGCCTTGGCTCCACGGTCAATGACACGTTCATCAACGCCAACAACCTGCCAAACCTGATCTTCCTCCTGGTGGCCGGCGGCGTGTTCAACGCCGTGCTGGTCCCGCAGATCATCAAGGCGAGCAAGGCTCCGGACAGGGGAGCGGACTACATCAGCCGGCTGCTGACGCTGGCTGTCCTGCTCCTGTTCGGCCTGACGGCGCTGGTCACCCTGGCGGCCCCAGGGGTCATCGAACTGACAACCCAGGGCTACTCACCGCAACAAAAGGCCCTGGCCGTCACCTTCGCGTTCTGGTGCCTGCCACAGATCTTCTTCTACGGCCTCTACGCGTTGCTGACGCAGGTGCTGAACGCCAACGGTGCCTTCGGCCCCGCCATGTGGGCGCCCATCCTGAACAACGTGGTCGCCATCGCAGGGCTGGGCATGTTCATCTGGATCTTCGGCACAAACGAGGCCAACGCCCACACAATCGATAACTGGGGATCGAGCCAGACACTGCTGGTGGCCGGGTTCTCCACCATCGGCGTACTGTCCCAGACCGCCATCCTGCTGGTCCCGGTCTTCCGGCTGAAGCTCGGACTACGGCCCAGGTTCGGCTGGCGCGGCGTGGGACTGGGCCACGCCGCCCGGCTGAGCGTGTGGACGCTCCTGACGGCCGCCGTCGGGCAACTGGCCTTCCTGTACGTCATGCGCATTGCCACCATTCCAGGCGCCGAACGCATCCGGCTGCAGGAGGCGGGGGACCCCTCCGCCTACACCCTTCCGGGCAACGCGGTCCTTGAGGTGGCCAGCCAGCTGTACCTGCTGCCGCACTCGATTATTGCCCTGTCCCTGGCCACCGTGCTGTTCAACCGGATGACCCGTGCCTCGCAGGAAGGCAACCGTGCCGAACTGCGCGACGCCCTGTCGCACGGACTGCGGACCATGGCCGTAGCCACCGTGTTCGGCGCCCTGGCCCTGTTTGCCCTGGCCGGTCCGCTGGGCATGTTCTTCTCTGGCGGCAGCAGGCAGGACGGGGTCATGCTCGCCCAGACGCTCACCATCCTGGCCCTCAGCACGCCCTTCATGAGCGCCAACTTCATGATGTCCCGGGTGTTCTATGCCAACGAGGACGCCCGCACCCCCTTCTATGTGCAGCTGCTGCTCGCGGTGGTCTACGTAGTCGGTGCCTTCGCCATCCAGTTCCTGCCTGTAGGCCAGATCATCTACGCCATCGCCATCCTCTACATGGTGGGCAACATCCTCTCCGTGGTCATCAGCGCGTTCTTCCTGCGGCGAATGCTGGGCCATCTGGACGGCGCGCGGATTGCCAACTCATACATCCGGATGGGCTACGCGGCACTGGGATCTGCGATTGCCGGGGCGGGCGCGCTCTGGCTGATGGGCAGCTACAACCCGAACGGCTTCGCGTGGCAGAACCGGATTACTGCGCTCGTGACGCTCGTCGTGGTCGGGCCCGTCATGCTGGCCGTCTACTTTGTCCTCCTCAGGCTTTTCCGCGTCTCCGAGCTCAGCGACATGCTCCGGCCCCTGCTGGGCAGGCTTGGCCGCGGCGGAGGGGCGCCTGCACCGGAAGCCGGGGACGCGCCGTCGTCCGCTCCTGCCAACGGAGCGGACGGGGACCGCGGGCAGCGTCCTGAACGTGCCACAACGTCCGTGGACACTGGCCTGATTCCCCGGATCTCCGGGGAATTTGATGCCGTTTCCTTCCGTGCGGGGCCGGATCCGGAGCGTGGTGCCCGCCGTCCGGAAGCGTACGACGCCGGCGCGCAGGACGGTGACGATGGCGCCTACCTGCCGGGTGAGGACCAGCCCAGCACGGCACGTGGGGGCCTGCTCAGCGAACAAATTCCGCTTCCTGGGCGCCGCACGTACCAGGGGAAGGCCGGGGAAAACCCGTATTTCAAGTCCCGGAGCCAGCGCAAAAAGTGACTCCGGTGCCCGTCTTCTCCACAGCCGCGCGGGGCGGATCGGCTAGGATCGAACAGGTACAGGGGTAGTTGCATTCAGGGTGGGCCGTCCGCGGCGCCTGAACGGCGGTTGCATCATCGAGGCCGGCAATCCCGGACAGTCTAGGAGGAACACGTGTCCAACCCGATCGATGTCGGATCAGTACTGGGCGGCCGCTACAAGGTCACCGCCACAGTGTTGACCTCGCATGACCACGATCTGGTGCTGGACGGTGTGGACCAGGTCCTCAACCGCCCGGTCAGCATCCTGGTTGCCGGACCGGAGAACACTGAACAGGTTGCCCAGAGCGCCCGCGAGGTTGCCACCGGCGAACGCCCCGGGACTGTGCAGGTCCTGGACCTCGGCGTTACTGAGGATGCCACCTACCTCATCACCAACCACACATCCGCAGCGGATCTGCTGGACCTGGTGGTCGCACCCAATCCGCCTTACGTGGAGCCCTTCTTCACGGACACCCTGGGCAGTGAAATTTTTGGCCAGCCGCGGTCGCACGAGCCTGAGCCCTACGACGAGGAAGACCACGTCGAGGCTGGTTACATCAACTACGCCGATTCACACCCCAGCCAGGTTGATCCTTACCCTTCCGCTCCGCCCCTGCCGCCCAGGGCCGCCGATCGTCCCGCTGCCCGGCAGCCGGCTCCACAGGTTTCCACGCAGGGCCGTACCGGTTCCGCGGCTGCGGCAGCTGCCGGGCCTGCCGCCGTTGGCGGTGCTGCGGCCTCAGTTGGTTCGGCTGCTGGCCTTTCTGCTGGTGCCAAGGCAGGATCCGGTGCGTCCCGGGTTGATCCCGACGCAACCGCCGCCCAGCCCATAGCGGAGGGCGCTGCATCGCCCTCCCCGCGGGGAGGCTCCGCAGACGTGGACACGGGGCCCAACGACACGGCTGCTGCTGCCACCCAGGCCCAGCCGGCCGTTCGGTCAGACCCGTCCACCCAGGCCCAGCCGTCCGCGCAACCGTCCGCGCACGAACAGAAGCCGAAGGTTTCCCTGTGGTCCGAGGACGACTACGCGCAGACCATGGACCAGGACCACTACGGGGACAATGAGGACGCCCCGCAGGAGGTACGCCCGGTCCAGGGTAAATCCGCTCTCTTCGCCCGTGCGGCAGCACCCGCCGCAGCAGGGGTCTCCTTCGCAGACCGCGATGATTACGAAGACGACCACGACGAGCCCGAAAGGCAGCCCCGGTCCATGCGGTGGCTGGTAGGCGGACTTCTGGCTGTAGTTCTGATCGCTGGCCTGATCTTCGCCGTCACCAACCTGGGCAGCCTCTTCAAATCAGAACCCCAGGCCAACCCTCCGGCAGCTCCGGCCACCACCAACGGTGCGCAGGCTTCTGCACCGGCAACGCAGGCAGCTCCGTCAAAACCGCCCGTAGTTCCGCCCGTCATCGAGAGCGTGACCCGGCAAGGTAACTTCGATTTCGCAGCCACCTTTGATGGCGACCTGGTCAAGGCGTACGACGGCAATGCGGCCAGCTACTGGTCCGACATGGAGTTTGCCACGGAGAACTGGGGTGGCTTGGCCCCGCAGGGCGTCCCGCTCGTGGTGAAGCTGAAGAGCCCGTCCACTATTTCGTCCATCACACTTTCACAGCTGGGGGGATCCGGCGGCAACATCACGGTTTCCACCAATGACAAGCCTTCCACCGACGGTGCCAAGGTTGTGGGCTCCAACAGCTTCACCTCGACGGACCTCAATATGCCCCTGGCGGAACCCGTGCAGGCACAGTATGTAATTATCTCGATCAACTCCCTCCCCAAGCTGGCGGCTCCGAAAACCCGTTACGGCTACGGCATCCGGTTGGCTGAAATCAAGGTCCAGTAGCCCCTCCTTCCCCCAGCACATCTGACTGCAGCAGATCACTGCTGCCGTGAGTTCATACGCGGCAGGTATGTACTCTGGAAAGTGCGTCCCGCGGCGGCCGGTCCTCGGCCTTGCCCAGTGGTGCACCGTGCCCGGGCGTTGGAATATTCAGCATACGGACATAGTTGTCACATGTGCCCGGCCTCCACGGTGGGGCGAGTCGGATAAGGAAGAGGTTCACGGTCAGTGACCATCGAAGAAAAGACGGCGTCAGACGTTCGCGACGTCATCATTGTGGGCTCGGGCCCGGCGGGCTACACAGCAGCTGTCTACACCGCCAGGGCAAACCTCAAGCCTCTACTGTTGGCTGGGTCTGTGACCGCAGGCGGCGAGCTGATGAATACCACGGACGTGGAGAACTATCCGGGGTTCCCGGAGGGAATCATGGGTCCGGACCTCATGGAAAACTTCGAGAAGCAGGCCGCACGCTTTGGCACTGAAATCCAGTTCGAAGATGTAACCGGCGTCGATTTGGAGGGCCCGGTCAAGACTGTCACGATCGCCACGGGGGAGAGCTTCAGGACCAAGGCAGTCATCCTGTCCACGGGCTCGGCGTACAGGGAGCTGGGCCTGCCCAATGAGAAGCGGCTTTCGGGACACGGCGTCAGCTGGTGCGCAACCTGTGACGGTTTCTTTTTCAAAGACCAGGACATTGCAGTCATCGGCGGCGGTGACTCCGCCATGGAAGAGGCCCTCTTCCTCACCAAGTTTGCCAAGTCGGTCACGGTAGTCCACCGTCGCGCTTCGCTCAAGGCCTCCAAGATCATGGCGGACAGGGCACTGGCGCATGACAAGATCAAGTTCATCTGGAACAGTACCGTGGACGATGTATTGGGGACCGACAAGGTAACCGGTCTCCGTTTGAAGAACCTCCTGGACGGCTCCTTGTCCGACCTTGCAGTGACGGGTGTTTTCGTCGCCATCGGCAACGATCCACGTACCGACCTCGTCAAAGACGTGCTCGAACTGACTGAAGCGGGGACCATCGCGGTGGAGGGCCGAAGTTCCAGGACCAGCCTCCCCGGTGTTTTCGCTGCCGGCGATGTGGTCGATCCAACCTACCGCCAGGCAATCACGGCCTCAGGCTCTGGTTGTGTGGCCGCCATTGATGTTGAGCACTACTTGGCAGACCTGCAGTCCTGACCAGACTGTGCCGCTATTATCCGAAGAGAAAGATAAGGTTATGAGCAACGCTAAAGATGTAACTGACGCCAGTTTCAACACGGATGTACTTTCTTCCGAGAAGCCCGTTATTGTTGACTTCTGGGCAGAGTGGTGCGGTCCCTGCCGTAAACTTGGCCCTATCTTGGACGAAATTTCCGTCGAGTACAGCGAAAAAGTGGACGTCGTCAAGGTCAATGTAGACGATAACCCTGCCATCGCTGCCGAGTATGGGATTACCTCCATCCCTGCCGTTTATCTTTTCCAGGGTGGAGAAGTGAAGAACACGGTGATTGGCGCCAAGCCGAAGCAGTTCTTCGAGAAGGAATTCTCTGACGTCCTGTCCTGATCAACGTCCCCCCGCAGGGGAGCAGCGGTCTGCAGCAGTAAAGAGGCGGTCATTTCCCCCAGGGATGTGGCCGCCTCTTTGCTATGTCTGTACGTGCCCTTCCTTGGACAACTCGCGCCGGCCCGATATGGGGAGGGGTGCCGTGCGCGTGAGGCGATGTTCAGATCTGTTTCACGTGAAACAGAGGTTGGGCGCGTCTGGCCAAACTGCTGTCCAGCTGAGATCTGGAGACGACGATCATCCGGCGCGACCCCTGTGGATCAATAAAGGACCGATCCACGACATCTCCCGCGCAGCCCCGGTCAACAGTTGGTCGCACAAACCTCCAACGCGTAGAACCGCGAAGTGAGAGACCATGGATTCGCGCCGCTTCGCACGAAGTATCGAGGACTCTGGTAATCCCAACGTTCACTCGGGTGATCCTGTTTCACGTGAAACAGCTGCGATTTGAGCTGACTTCTGCAGCCTGCGCTGAGCAGCAGAAAGCCCAACCGCCAAGGCGGCATTTTGCATGGATTGGGCCCCTTCTTGAAGTGAACAATATGAAACATCACCTAAAGAGCTTAAGTAGGCGCTAGGCCTTGGTCCTGACATAGCTCGAAGATCCACTATCGGGCGGCCGTCACTAGGGGAAGGGCGGCTGCTGAATTTAGTCAACGCCTGCTGCTACGTACCCACGGCGAACCCCATCCGTTTGCATGTGTGCCGGTCTATCCCGGGCGATGACCAACTGGGAAATTATCGAGTGCACACTGACCCCGGGAGAAGATCACGTTTCACGTGAAACATTCCCGTGTGTCTTGGACCCCAATACTGGCTCCGCAGAAAAGGGGCATCGGGGGAGCCGGTCCTGTCCGACATCTCCTTGGGTTCCGGGAGCGAGTGCCCGTCATATCCAGCTTGGACCAATAACGGGACCGGTGGCCCATAGTTGCTGTGGCAACCACTAAAGCATTGTCCGGCCTTGCATCAAGCTGCGCTGCGACTTCATAAACCATCGCCATACCTTTCGCGGTACAGCGTGGACGGGGTGCGCCACCGCGCTGCGAGGGCAAGGGGCAAGGGGCAAGACATGGGACTCGTGGGCATTGGCGCTGCCACCCAGCGATCGAATCGACGCACTAGGCTCCCACTTTGTGGCGGCCAAGCCGGCCACCCGGTCGCGCCCAAGCGAACGCAGTACATCCCGAAGCGGACATAGTCGCGGGGGAAGGCGGGGGAGGGAGCGCAATCGCCGGAGGAACTCGCAGCCACAGTGGGACCCGGGGTTTCTTTGAAATCCAGGCGATAACGCCCCCGACATCAACTTGGCCATCCAATCCAGGCGACTTCTATCCACACTTTTATCCACAGGCGCTTGCCGAGATATCCACACCGTTATCCACAAGCCTGCGTACCGCCAACCCCCTACCGTGCAGAGTGGCCTGCATCGCGAAAGCGTAATGACCAGTTCAAGTTACACCTCGCTACGCTCCTCCCAGCGCGCGCCTATGTCGTCCGAGTGCTCGTTTGAGCACCAAACTAGTGCGCGCTCATCCGTTTACAGGTGACAACTGCTCCAGAGCCAGACGTATCTGACAGTGCTGGCCGACTAGGGGCAAATGTTTCACGTGAAACCCAGCCACCGAAGCTGCAAGCACAGGGTGACTGCGAACGGTAAACGCCGAACAGCGTCGGCCAGTGATGCCCGGTGGGCGGAAAATCCACAGCCGCTGCGCCTGAATATCCACAGTCTTATCCACAGGGTTATCCACCTCACCTTCAGCCCTCCAATGGGGGCGCGGGGCTTGCTTTTGGCTGAGGCTCCTGCAGGCACGCCCACGGGCCAGCACGGGCGCTGCAGCGTAATCCACCATCGCATGGTCGGTCGTCCCTTCCGTATGCGAGCTCGCGTCGGCCTTATCGCACGTAGGAGCAATGCCGCGAAGGGCAGGCGATCGTTCCTCGACGAATCGATGACGTCCGTCGGCAGAGACGCTGTTCCGGGCCCAGGGCCATAAAGTTCATTTGTGATCAGGAGCGCCGGGGGAGCGCCCTCTGCACCCGGATCACCCACTCCCGCCGCCGTACGTGCTCGACTCCACATCGAGAATTCTGGCATCCACTGCGAAGACTGCAGTACTACGGCCGCTTGGGATTCCCATCGCGCAATCCCAAACAGGGGGAGTCACGGGCATCTCACTTCAGGTGCACCCGTGGCTACCACCAAGCGTCGCTGCCGTTTGCCTGTGCGAGTATTGTCTTTCCCCACCTTAGACATTCGTCCCCGCCAACTATCAAAGAGCTTGGCTACGCCGCGGCGGGGTTTAGGGGTCGAACGTGCCCGGGAGTCACGGTCCAACGGGAATTACCAGAACCAAGACTAAGGGGAGTCTCACAGTCACCTCAACTTTCATCGCACCGGGCCCGGGGCGATCGGCCGGATAGTCCGTTTCACGCGAAGCCGCGGAGCATCGTCGCTGTCTGCGGCATGACCCCCTGAGAAGCCGGCGGAGAAGTTTGCCCATGAAAGGAGCTCCCCTGCTACCCCATCGCGAGCTAAGGTTTCACGTGAAACACTCCACTTTCAGGGCTGGGAATCCGGCATGCCCCTCCGTCGGATAAACCCCACCGGACATATCCCGCCCACGGGATAGGCAGGGGATAACTTTCATCAGGATGAACCGAAACCTACACCGCGAGGACCCACCATGCTTTACGTGGACGTCTGCGCGGTACCGGCCCACGGAGTGTGGCGGATTTCCGGAGTAGACTCAACCACCGCGCGGCAAGACATCGGGACCGGTATCATTCAAACACCGTTGACACGCACTAATCCACCCCACAACTTGGCGCTAGCCGCAACGTCCCGTCCGGAATCACATGCCCCAAGCTGGGAAGCGCCATGATCGGTCTCTGATGTGGTTGAAGGGCAATAGGCATAGGACGCCCTTGGCGACTACTCACCTCACCACCGATTGGAGGCGGCGGCCCACAATATGGGCAAACCAGCGTCCTAGTATTCGATTCGGGAGGTACAGCAGATCGCCAGCTATCGCAGACAGTCCCTCAATTAGTTCCGCTTTGACTGCTGAAGGGATCTATCCCCGTCGAAAGCTAGAATTTGCCTAGGAGGGCCATAAAACGCAGCAGCAGCTGCCGAAGGACTGAGAATCGCGTAGGAAGTGTGACTCGATGGGCTGCGACGCCCTACCCAGGGCATAACCTCTTTGTTGTACCGGGGCTCACGAACCGTTTCACGTGAAACGTACCTGGACGGGACGGGGACAGTCAGTTGCACATTTCACCCGCACCGAAATGCGGCCGAGCCCGACTGAGCCTCCACGCCCGAAAAACCGCAGTGCGACACTCGCTACTAGTGATATTCAAGCAGAAAAACGCTCGCTTTCCCACGAAAGCTGTCTCAGGAGTGAGGGGATCGGCAAGTCCCCGCCAATCGTGGCGGCGCTCTAAAGCGCAGACAAGAACATGCGCACCATCTCGCGACGTCGATTCGACAGCATTCGCAGGAAGACGCCCATAAAGCATGCATCAGCAAAGCCGATGTGACTGCCACAGACAACCCAGCCACAAGTTTGTGGCCACTCGAACCCATGAACGGGAAACTCTGAGAATGGCAGCAGAAACACCAGAGGCCCCGCTCGTCGTGAACGGGGCCTCAGGAGAGGTACTAGTTTGTAGAACCAGGCGCTAGAACGTCCATGATGCGGTTAAGGTCCTCTACGCTGGCAAATTCAATGCTGACCTTGCCCTTACGGACTCCGAGCGAGATCTTTACGTTGGTATCAAGCCGGTCTGACAGCGAGGACGCGAGGTAGTCCAGGCGTTCGTGCCGCGCACCCGGACGTGGGATGTTGTTCTTGGCCGGCTTGGCGGGATCCTGGTAAAGCGTCACGGCTTCCTCGGTGGCCCGCACGGACATGCCTTCCGCCACAATCCGTTGGGCCAGTCGCTCCATTGCGGCGGCATCAGGGAGCGAAAGAAGTGCACGGGCGTGGCCCGCGGACAACACTCCCGCTGCAACCCGCCGCTGCACAAGCGGGGGCAGTTTCAAGAGACGCAGTGTGTTGGACACCTGCGGCCGTGAACGGCCGATACGGTCCGCCAGTTGCTCGTGGGTTGTACCGAAGTCCTCGAGGAGCTGCTGGTACGCTGCAGCCTCTTCCAGGGGGTTCAGCTGGCTGCGGTGGAGGTTCTCCAGCAGCGCGTCGCGGAGGAGGTCGTCATCGGTGGTGTCACGGATAATCGCCGGGATGGTGTCGAGCCCTGCAGCCTGGACAGCGCGCCACCGGCGTTCACCCATAACAAGTTCATAGGATTCACTACCGGATTCGGTTGAAGTACGGACAACAATTGGCTGCAGCACGCCAATTTCGCGGACCGAGTGCACCAACTCAGCCATGTCATCCTCATCGAAGACATTCCGGGGCTGTTTCCGGTTCGGGTGGATGTCGGCCACGGGGATCTCAGCGAACCGTGCACCGGGAACTTCAACAAGCTCAACGCCCGAGTCACCGGACCTCCCTTCCTCAACGATCGGCTCGGAAGGGCTCGGAACATCCGAAGGCTGCGCAACAGCGGGAACCTCTGTGGCCGGGTCCGCTTCAACAGGTGATTTGGGGCCGACCGGGCTGGCCGGCGAGGACTCTCGCGCAGCTGTCTTTTTCACCGGAGCAGTGGAAGCGGGCTTCTTCTCGTCACTGCCCTTTCCTGGGACTGACTTTGAGTCGGCAGACTTGGCTGAAGACGAACGGGCAGCGGGAACGTCCGCTTCCCTGTCCGGCGCCTTTACTGCTGCATCCTCAGTGTCTGCCGGCACCTGCTCTGACGGGTCCGTCTTTCGACGGCCTTCCGGGAAGAACAAATCCACAGGCCGCGATACCGCCCCACTGTTCCCGGAACCATTGGACGCGGCGGAACTTGGAATCAGTGCGCCAAGACCGCGGCCTAGGCCCCGTCGCTTTTCGCTCATGGGTAAATCCCTCCAGTGGTAGAGCCGGGTACAGCCCGGCTCCGATGCGTTGCGGTATTGAAGATTCTAGCGTTCCGCTATTTCAGCGGCGGCTTCCAAATAGGACAGGGCCCCACTCGACGAGGGGTCGTAAGTCATGACCGTCTGTTGGTAGCTCGGAGCTTCGGAAATCCGCACAGACCGCGGGACGACGGCCGACAGCACCTGATCGGGGAAATGCTGGCGTACTTCCGCCGCGACCTGGGCAGCTAGATTGGTGCGCCCGTCATACATGGTGAGCAGGATGGTCGAAACGACAAGGTCAGCGTTGAGGTGCTTCTGGATCATCTCGATGTTCTTGAGGAGCTGGCTAAGACCCTCAAGAGCGTAGTACTCGCACTGAATGGGGATCAGCACTTCACTTGCCGCGCAGAAAGCGTTGACCGTCAACAGGCCCAGGCTGGGGGGACAGTCGATGAAGACGTAGTCCAGACGCTCCTCACCGTTCTTCTCCCGCGTCTTCGCATAGACGTCAATGGCGCGGCGCAGGCGCTGCTCGCGGGCCACCAGGGACACGAGCTCAATCTCCGCACCTGCAAGGTGGATCGTAGCGGGCGCGCAAATCAGCTTGCCGATATCGGGGCATGGAGCCACCACATCAGCAAGGGGGACGTCGTTGATCAAAACATCATAGATGCTGTCAACGTCCGCATGGTGTTCGATACCCAAAGCGGTGGAGGCGTTGCCCTGGGGATCAATGTCAATAACCATGACGTTCAAGCCCGCGGCTGCCAGGGCGGCCGCGATGTTTACGGTGGTGGTGGTTTTCCCAACCCCGCCCTTTTGGTTTGACACCGTGAAGATGCGGGTTTCCTCAGGGCGAGGGAGCTGGCGTCCCATCAGCCGCTCACGACGCTTGGTCTCGTGCGCAAGCTCCCTGGCAATCGGGCTGGAATCGTCGATCGCGTCGATGACATTGGATCGACCAGCAGAGGTTGTTTCACGTGAAACTGCGTTACTTGGGGAGGAGGAAGAAACCGCTTTAGGGTGATTCCCACCCCTGCCAGGGGCCATACCGGTCCCTGCGAGGCCGGACCCAGCGACAGAACGTGCCGACCCCAAGGACACAAACGGCGGGATCCGTTGTGCGGAGGCTTCACTACTGGTCACTGGGGCACACTCACTCTCGTTCAGCCAATTTTGCTGCCGTTATCTAGCCTAACTGCTCCAGCCTGCTGACAGCCGTCAGCAGGCCCGCATCAGGACTTCTTTTGCGGCTTGTCCACCACGATGCGGACCACTGTGGTGGGTTCCTCCAGGAGGTTGTCGCCTACAGTGAGCACGGACGTCTCCACGCCACCCAGCTTGCGGATGGTTTTGGCTGCCTTTTCGATTTCCTCACCGGCGCTGCGACCCTTGATGGCCACGACTTCGCCGCGGCCACCGAGCAGCGGAATGGTGAGGCCGGCAAGGTTGGTCAGGGCCGAGACGGCCCTTGCCGTCACCACGTCAGCGTCCACGTGGCCCACAGCAAGCTCTGCGCGCGTACGCATCACCGTGACGTTGTCCAGGCCAAGATCGTCCACTACTTCCTGAAGCCAGATCACCCTGCGCTCCAGCGGCTCGATAAGGGTGAGTTCAAGATCGGGCCGTGCGATGGCCAGGCAAAGGCCGGGCAGTCCGGCGCCGCTTCCGACATCGGCAACGTGGCTTCCCTGCGGGATCTCACTTTCGATGACTGCACAGTTGAGCACGTGGCGGCTCCACAATCTGGGCACCTCGCGCGGGCCAATCAGGCCCCGTTCAGTCCCCGACGTGGCCAAATGCTCGACGTAGCGCTTTGCCAGGTCCAGGCGGTCGCCGAAGATTTTCTCGGCGGCGCGCAGCTCTGCTGCCGTGATGTCAACCATTATGGGCAAGCATTCCCTAGTCCGCGGAAACAACAATATGGCGTCCGGCGCCTTCGCCCTCGGACTCACTCACCAGTCCGAGATCGGCAACGGCGTCATGCACAATCTTGCGTTCGTAGGCACTCATCGGTTCCAGCGCGACGGACTTGCCGGTTTCCTTGACGGAGGCTGCGGCGTCCTCGGCGATCTTTTGCAGATGCCCGGTACGCTCCTGCCGGTAGCCGTTGATGTCCAGGACCAGGCGGGATCGGTTCTCTGTACCAGACAGGACTGCAAGCCGCGTCAGTTCCTGGAGGGCTTCAAGGACCTCACCGTCCTCTCCAACCAAACCTTCCAGTCCTTCCGCTTCCTCGTCGGCGACGATGGAAATATACGTGCGGCCGTTGCGGACCTCGATGTCGATGTCACCATCGATATCGGCAATGTCCAGCAGTTCTTCCAGGTAGTCGGCAGCGACGTCCCCCTCTTCCTCGAGGCGGCTGACGGCGGAAACTTTGGCGGCGGAAGCGTCCTGGTTCACGGAAGCATCCTGATCTTCGATCTCTCCAGAAAGGGCGTGCTCGGTGCTCTCGGCAGACATTACTTCTTCTTCCTGTTCTTGCGCTGGGGCTGGACGCGCTGTCCCTTGATCTCAACTGCGGCAGCCGCGGCGGCGTCGGATGCCTCATCCCGCTTGCCGCTCAGGACGGACAGCGCCGGCAGGCCCTTGGCGGCACGGCGTTCGGCGAGGGCCCTGGCTGCCGGGGAACCAGGCGTCGGCATGCGGCGGATGACGAAGAACTGCTGGCCCATGGTCCAGAGGTTGGTGGTGGTCCAGTAGATCAGGACGCCGATAGGGAAGTTGATGCCGCCGACACCGAACACTAGGGGCAGGATGTAGAGCATCATCTTCTGCTGCCGCATGAAGGGGCTGGCCATGGCTTCTTCAGACATGTTCTTCGCCATGATCTGCTTCTGGGTGATGAACTGGGAGGCCGTCATGGCCAGGATCATCACGATTGAGAGCACCACGACGGCAACGTTGCCGGCGCCGCCGTGCAGCAGGGCTGCGGACAGCGGGGCCCCGAAGATGCTTGACGCGTCGAACTCGACAACCTGCTCGTGGCTCATGGCCCCGATGCCGGCACCCTGGTCCTTGGCCTGCGAGATGCCCGAGAGCACCTGGAACAGTGCGAAGAAGAAGGGCATCTGGATCAGCATGGGCAGGCAGGCGGAGAACGGGTTGGTCCCGTGCTTCTTGTACATTGCCATCTGTTCCTGGGCCATGGCCTGGCGGGACAGCTGGTCGGTCTTGCCCTTGTACTTTTCCTGAAGCTTCTTCAGGTCCGGCTGCAGCAGTTGCATGCCGCGCTGGGCCTTGATCTGCTTGACGAATACCGGAATCAGCGCGGCACGGATAACCAACACCAGCCCGATGATGGCCAGCGTCCAGGTCCAGCCGTTCGCAGCGGGCATGCCAATGCTGCTAAGCCCGTCGTGGAACGCCACCATGATGAACGAAACCAGCCACTTGAACGGGGCGATTATTGTCCCAAAGATGTCCATACTTATCCCTATTCGTCAGGCCGCACTGCGGCCTTCTTCATCAGTCCGAACAACCAGGTACCTGTCCGGATTGTTCAGCACAACAATTGTGGGGGTCCGGCCCTCGGGCCATTCCCGGTGCCCGGCGGGGACGTGGTCCACTCCGCCGGGATTCCATGGGTGGCAGTGGCCAAGGCGCCGGACTGCCAGCCAGCTTCCCTTGACGGCACCATGGACGGTGACCGCTTCAAGGGCGTACGCCGAGCATGAAGGGAAAAACCGGCAAACCGGGCCATACAAGGGAGAAACCACCTTGCGGTAGGCCATCAGCAGAAGAATGAGGATATTCCGGGGCAGGTTCCAGAGGAATCTTCCGACGGCGGCCAGCACCTTTCGGAAACGGGCGACGACGGCGGTGGCGTTAGGCACGCGTTGTCCCCTCCTGTGTTGTACCGGCCGAACCTGTGGCGGCAACCCGTGAAGGGCGGCCGGCCAGCCGGCTCAGCGTAGAGCCCAGTGCAGCGTTGTAGTCCGACAGCAGCTGGTCCCAGCTGGCATTGGCGGACGCAGGAAGTGCCCGCACCACGACAGCGAGTCCCGTGCCGTGCTCGCTCAGCGAGGCGGCAGCTGCTTCCCTCAGTCTCCTCTTAACGAGGTTCCTGACCACAGCGTTCCCTACACTCTTGGAAACAATGAATCCGATCCGGCTCGGTTCGTCGGCAGCAATGGCTGCCGCATATAACACTACGTTCCGGCGCCCATTGCGGACACCGGAACGTACAGTTGTTGAAAAATCGGTTGAGGTCCTCAAGCGGTTGCGGGCGGCCAGCACCTTAAACTCGCAAAGGGATGTCTACCGACAAGCCAGTTATTTAGGCCGACAGTTCGGTACGGCCCTTGCCACGACGGGCTGCCAGGATGGCGCGGCCGGCACGGGTACGCATACGAAGGCGGAAGCCGTGCTTCTTGGCTCGACGGCGGTTATTCGGCTGAAAAGTCCGCTTGCTCACGTTAGTTACTCCAGTGGATCAAAGGTGCGCCCACCCGATCAGTATGGGGAAGAACTGGCCGACGCTAAGTTTTGTATGTGCACGCTTACCCCGGCTCCCCAGGCGCACTGCACTTGGAAAGTTCAAATGGGGCCGAAAAGCGGACACAAAGGACTTCACAACGTTAGGGCAATCCGATAGGCGGAGTCAAACCGGAGAAGCCGCGGCGGGATGTCCCCAGCTGTGCCTAAGTATCCCCAACAGCCTGTGGATGAAGTGGCTCACAAGGCTGTCTTACGAACCACACCGGTGTAATTATCCACAGCCGGATAGCCAGCTATCTTCTAGGCTTTTCATCACCTAGAGTGTCCCAGTAGCCGATTATCCACGGGCTGTGCATAACCCTGTGGATGAAGTTGGGCCAGGACCTGGTTCCGGACTTGGGCTGCAAACAACGCAGGCACGGCAAGTTTTGAGGGAACCGATTGATGACAGTAGACGAAGCCAACCACGCCAATACTGTCGGAAGTTCCTGGCGCCGGGTTGTCAGCCTGCTGGAACAGGACCACCGCGTTTCCCCACGTCAGCGGGGCTTTGTCATTCTTGCCCAAGCGCAGGGGCTCATTGGCTCAACCCTCCTGGTGGCTGTCCCCAACGAGCTGACGCGTGAAGTGCTGCAGACCCAGGTCAAGGATGCGCTCGATGATGCCCTGCACAACGTGTTCTCCGAGGACATCCGCTGTGCCATCGATGTCGACACGGATCTGGTTCCCATCCACGAGGAGCCGGAGCCCGTCGTTGAACCAGCGTACGCGCCTGACCAGTTGATCGAGCAGAAGCCTCAGCCCATGCTGCCCAGCACTTCGCACGAATTCGGCCGGCTGAACCCCAAGTACGTCTTCGATACTTTCGTGATCGGTTCCTCCAACCGGTTTGCCCACGCCGCTGCAGTCGCCGTTGCTGAAGCTCCGGCCAAGGCATACAACCCGCTGTTCATTTACGGAGACTCCGGGCTGGGCAAGACCCACCTCCTGCACGCCATTGGGCATTACGCCCGGCGCCTCTATAGCGGCATCCGGGTGCGGTACGTCAACTCAGAGGAATTCACCAACGACTTCATCAACTCCATCCGGGACGATGAGGGCGCCAGCTTCAAGACCACGTACCGCAATGTCGATGTCCTGCTGATCGATGACATCCAGTTCCTGGCCGGCAAGGACCGGACGCTGGAGGAGTTCTTCCACACGTTCAATTCCCTGCACAACAACAACAAGCAGGTGGTCATCACCTCGGACCAGCCGCCCAAGCTGTTGGCAGGGTTCGAGGACCGCATGAAGTCCCGCTTCGAGTGGGGCCTGCTGACCGACATCCAGCCGCCGGAGCTTGAAACCCGGATCGCCATCCTCCGGAAGAAGGCACTGAGCGAGGGCCTCTCGGCACCGGATGACGCCCTGGAATACATCGCGTCCAAAATCTCCAGCAACATCCGTGAACTCGAGGGCGCACTGATCCGGGTCACCGCTTTCGCCAGCCTGAACCGCCAGCCCGTGGACGTGGCCTTGGCCGAGATGGTGTTGAAGGACCTGATCACCGACGACGGTGCGCAGGAGATCACGTCGGCCCAGATCCTCCAGCAGACGGCTGACTACTTCAAGCTCAGCATGGAAGAGCTTTGCAGCAAGTCCCGTACCCGCACCCTGGTCACGGCGCGTCAGATCGCAATGTACCTCTGCCGGGAACTCACTGACATGTCGCTTCCCAAGATCGGCCAGGAGCTCGGTGGCCGTGACCACACCACCGTGATCCACGCCGACCGGAAGATCCGGGAACTCATGGCGGAGCGCCGTGTGATTTACAACCAGGTTACGGAACTGACCAACCGGATCAAACAGCAGCAGCGGGACTCCTGATCCACAGCGGGCCCGGCACTCTATACCTTATTAACAGGGGTATGTGGATAAGCCTGTGGATACTTAAGGGGACAAGCGCGGTTAATGGGCTTAAAACCCTTAAGCCGTCTGTGGATCGTTAAAAATGCCGTTTTGCGTTGTCCCCATCCACACCCTGTTTAAAACCCAGGTAACGCACACACCGTGAACAGGGCTTAACCGCGGATCCGTGGGGCAGGATCCGGTTATCCACAGTTTCCACAGCAGTTATTAACACTACGAATCCCAAAAAATTGAAATCCCTCAAACAACAAGATCGATCCGCCCGTTCGTCGAGGGGGCCTGCCGGCCCCAGGAAGGGACGGGCCTGTTCCTGGGGGATGGGTTAATCCCCGTTCTTCCGGCTAAGCTGTCAGCAGCGCTCCCATCCCTGGGTTTTCGTGTGGTTTCCGTCTTCATGGACCATGCACCAGCCGGGGTGCGCCCAACTTCTTCCGGAGTTTCCCCGCGAAATTCCCGGGTTTACATGGCAGCAGCAATGAAAGGCGGCACCCTTCCGTGAAGTTCAGAGTTGATCGGGACGTCCTGGCAGAAGCCGTTACCTGGACAGCCCGGTCCTTGTCTCCGCGGCCGCCGGTACCCGTTCTCTCCGGCCTTCTCCTGAAGGCCGAAGCTGGAACCGTGAGCCTCTCCAGCTTTGACTACGAGACCTCGGCGCGACTTGAGATCACCGCTGACATCAGGGACGAGGGCACCATCCTGGTCTCGGGCCGCTTGCTTGCCGACATCTGCCGCAGCCTGCCTTCCGCGCCGGTTGACGTTGAAACCGATGGCAACAAGGTCACCCTCACCTGCCGCCGAAGCAGCTTCCACCTGGCCACCATGCCGGAAGCTGAATATCCTCCCTTGCCGGCGTTGCCGGCCATCAGTGGAACTGTCCCAGGAGACGCTTTCGCCCAGGCTGTCTCCCAGGTCATCATCGCCGCCAGCAAGGACGACACGTTGCCCATCCTTACCGGCGTGCGCATGGAGATCGAAGACGACCTCATCACGCTCCTGGCTACGGACCGCTACCGGCTTGCCATGCGCGAAGTGCCGTGGAAGCCGGTCACCCCGGGCATCTCCACCAGTGCCCTGGTCAAGGCCAAAACCCTCAACGAGGTAGCAAAAACCCTGGGCAACAGCGGGGACATCAACCTGGCTTTGTCGGACGACGACAGCAGGCTCATTGGTTTCGAAAGCGGGGGGCGCACCACCACCTCCCTGCTGGTGGATGGCGATTACCCCAAGATCCGCTCGCTGTTCCCCGAATCAACCCCCATCCACGCCACAGTCCAGACACAGGAACTGGTCGAGGCCGTGCGGCGTGTTTCACTGGTGGCCGAGCGCAACACACCGGTCCGCCTTGCCTTCACTGCTGGCCTGCTCAACCTGGACGCGGGTACCGGTGAGGATGCGCAGGCGTCAGAGGAGCTGGAGGCGCAGCTTTCAGGTGACGACATCACGGTCGCATTCAACCCGCATTACCTCATCGAGGGGCTGAGCGTCATCGAGACCAAATTTGTCCGGTTTTCCTTCACCACGGCACCCAAGCCCGCCATGATCACCGCGCAGGCAGACGCCGACGGCGAGGACCAGGACGACTACCGCTACCTGGTCATGCCGGTCCGCCTTCCCAACTAGTCCCCGCCGCCTCCCTTGCCTCGCAAGCTCGGCCAGGGAACCCGGGCGGCGTGGGCCCACCCATCGGCTCCCACCGCCAACCCCGTTCCTCCCTCTAGCGCAGAAAAGAGTTCCACCATGCACATTGGACTGATCGGCCTCGGCAAAATGGGATTCAACATGCGTGAGCGGCTGCGCAAGGGAGGCCTGGAGGTTACCGGGTACGACCGCAATCCTGATGTCACCGACGTCACCACGGTGGATGACCTTATCGCCGCCGTCCCCGTCCCGAGGATCATCTGGGTGATGGTTCCCTCCGGACCCATCACGGACGCCGTGATCACTGACCTGAGCGAAAAGCTGCAGCCAGGAGACCTTGTCATCGACGGCGGCAACTCCCGCTTCACGGAAGACCAGAAACATGGCGAACTGCTCGCCGCCAAGGGCATCCGCTTCGCTGACTGCGGCGTGTCCGGTGGAGTCTGGGGGCTGCAGAACGGTTACGGACTGATGGCGGGCGGCGATGCCGCAGATATCGAGCGGGCACTGCCCGTCTTTGATGCGCTGCGGCCGGAAGGCGAAAGGGCGGATAGCTTTGTCCACGTTGGCGGCATTGGCGCCGGCCATTACGCCAAGATGGTGCACAACGGAATCGAATACGGCCTGATGCAGGCGTACGCCGAGGGTTACGAACTGCTCGCCGCCAAGGACATTGTCACCGACCTGCCGGGTACGTTCCGGGCTTGGCAGAAGGGGACAGTGGTCCGTTCCTGGCTCCTTGACCTCATGGTCAAGGCGCTCGACGAGGATCCCGGCCTGGCTTCGATCGATGATTACGTGGAGGACTCCGGCGAGGGCCGGTGGACCGTGGAAGAGGCCATTGCCAACGCCGTGCCCGCACCGGCCATCACGGCTGCACTGTTCGCCCGCTTTGCATCGAGGGAAGACACGTCGCCTGCCATGAAAATGGTTTCCGCGCTGCGCCACCAGTTCGGTGGCCACGCAACCCGCCCTTCCAAGTAGCACCCACAGGGAACCGGCAGCGTTCCCGGAATTGCCGAAAACCGCGTGTATCTGGAACACCTTTCACTGACCGACTTCCGCAGTTACGCCCAGGTCGACCTCACCCTGGGCCCCGGAGTCACCGTTTTGGTTGGTTCCAACGGCATCGGCAAAACCAACCTGATGGAAGCCATTGGTTACCTGGCCACTTTGAGCTCACACAGGGTCAGTTCCGATGCTCCGCTGCTGAGGTTCGGAACTGAGCGCGCTTTGGTCCGCGCCCGGCTGGTCCGCGGCAGCCAAACCACGGTACTTGAACTGGAGATCAACGCCGGCCGTGCAAACCGTGGACGTATCAACCGCAGCAACCCCGTCCGTGCCCGTGACCTGCTCGGCATCTGCCAGACGGTGCTGTTCGCTCCGGAGGACCTGGCCCTGGTCAAGGGAGACCCGTCCAACCGGCGCCGTTTCCTGGATGAGCTGTTGGCCAGCCTTATCCCGCGCCATGCAGCCACCCGCAGCGACTACGACCGCGTCCTGAAACAGCGCAACGCCCTGCTCAAATCGGCACGCGCCGGCCGGTTTACGGCCGCCCATGAATCCACGCTCGACGTGTGGGACCAGCACATGGCCAGGGCCGGGGCGGAACTGCTGCATGCACGGCTGGAACTGGTGGACCGGCTTCGCCCCCACCTGACCCGCGCCTACGCTGAGCTTACGGATGCGTCCAAACCCGCTGACGCCACGTACCGTTCAACGCTGCAGAACCAGATGGACGACGACGGCGTCCCGGCCGGCAGCGTGCAGCCCGCCCCAGGCGGCGGTTCTTCGGGAGAGCAGGATGACCTGCGCCGTCTTTCGGTGGACCAACTCACAGAGCGGTACGTGCAGGCATTCGCCGAGTCCCGCAGGAAGGAACTGGAACGGGGCATCTCCCTGGTTGGCCCCCACCGCGACGAACTGGAACTGATGCTCGGGCAGGCACCTGCCAAGGGGTACGCCTCGCACGGCGAAACCTGGTCCATGTGCCTGTCGCTCCGGTTGGCCTCCTACTACGTCATGCTGGACGACGCCCGGACCGGAGGCTCGGCCCCTATCCTCATCCTGGACGATGTGTTCGCCGAACTTGACGTGCAGCGGCGGCGTAAACTGGCGGCAATAGTCTCCGGCGCGGAACAGGTCCTGGTGACCGCCGCCGTCGACGCCGATATCCCGGAAGAACTTTCCGGGCGGCGGGTGAAGGTCATTCCGGGAGGTATTGATGAGCAGTGACCAGGGCGGCGGCCCCCGGCCCGGCCGCGAGCCAGACAACATCGATGCCCCGCAGGCCGCACTGAACCGGATGCGCGAAGCCGCGGCTGCCCGCGGCGAAGTCCGGCGGAAAGTGGCGCGGCCCGGCTCAGCAAAGTCCAAAGGCAGCATCCGGGACACCCGTGGCTTCAGCCAGTTCCATGCCACGGGCCGCGATCCGCTGGGCCTTGGAAAAGTTGTGGGCCGGCTCGTGGCCGAGCGGGGCTGGACCTCGCCCGTGGCCGTCGGCTCAGTGATGGCGGAGTGGGCCACCTTGGTGGGGCCGGAAATCTCGGCCCATTGCACGCCCGAGAGCTTCACCGACACCACCCTGCACGTGAGGTGCGATTCCACGGCATGGGCCACCCAGCTGAGGCTTTTGAGCAGCAGCCTGCTTGAGAAATTCCGCCGGGAGCTTGGGGACGGCGTGGTGACCAGCATCCAGGTTCTGGGCCCTTCGGCACCCAGCTGGCGCAAGGGCGGCCGCAGCGTCAATGGCCGCGGCCCCCGGGACACTTACGGATAGACGAAAACCCGGGTCTTGAAACTGGGCCCACGGGCGTGTAGGGCGCTGCGGGGGCCGATGCGTGTATAGGCACCCGGAGGCCGCACCGCTGGGCCGCCCTAGGCCGGGCGCAGCGCCTCACACAGCCATATTCGCTGGCAGCGAAGGCCCTGGAATGCAAGGATCTGTGGCTGTTCGCGGTAGAATAGCAGCAGATAACTGGGCGCGGATGAAACGTTGACTTCAGTCCGTTCTCCGCGCGCTTCCCGTGTGCGGAGAACGGATCACCATCGTCAGCACGTCACCGGCGCCATAAGTTTGTGCCTTTTGGCGGGTGGCTTTTCCCTGGGAAGAGAAACCGGCCGGCCGTCATCGAGAACAGAGGAGTCGCAGCGCCTGTGGCTAACGACAATACAGATATTCTGGCAGCAGATACAGCAGTCGAGGATGGCCGCGCCCCTGATACCCCCCCTGCGGCGGCCACACCGCGGGAATACGGCGCCAGCGACATCACCGTCCTCGAAGGCCTTGAGGCTGTGCGCAAGCGCCCCGGCATGTACATCGGCTCCACCGGCCCCCGCGGTCTCCACCATCTTGTTTACGAGGTGGTGGACAACTCGGTGGATGAGGCACTTGCAGGCTACTGCAGCCACATTGAAGTAGTCCTGCAGGCCGACGGCGGAGTCAAGGTTGTCGATGACGGCCGCGGCATTCCCGTGGACATGCACCCTACCGAACACAAACCCACCGTCGAAGTGGTCATGACCATCCTGCACGCCGGGGGCAAGTTCGGCGGCGGCGGATACGCGGTTTCCGGCGGCCTGCACGGCGTAGGTATTTCCGTTGTCAACGCCCTGTCCAGCCGCGTGGATACCGAAGTGCGGCGCCAGGGACACGTATGGCGCATGTCGTTCGCCGACGGCGGCAAGCCCCAGGGCAGCCTGGTCAAGGGTGAAGAGACGGACACCACCGGTACCACGCAGACCTTCTACCCCGATCCTGCGATCTTCGAAACCACCGAATTCGACTTCGAGACACTGCGCGCCCGCTTCCAGCAGATGGCCTTCCTGAACAAGGGCCTCCGCATCACGTTGACGGATGAGCGCGCGGCGGCCGAGGATACCGACGGGGACCTGGACCTCGACGACCTCAGCACCGAGGGTGAGGTCAGCGCCGAACACCGCACGGTGGTGTACCAGTACGACGAAGGCCTGCTGGACTACGTCAAGCACCTGAACTCGGGCAAGAAGGTGGAGGTGGTCCACGAGGACGTCATCGCCTTCGAAACCGAGGACACCGAACGCAAGATTGCCCTGGAAATGGCCATGCAGTGGACCAGCGCCTACTCCGAGAGCGTCCACACCTACGCCAACACCATCAACACCCACGAAGGCGGCACCCACGAAGAAGGTTTCCGTGCTGCGCTGACATCCCTCATCAACCGGTACGCCAGGGAGAAGGGGATCATCAAGGACAAGGATGACAACCTCACGGGTGATGACATCCGCGAGGGCCTTACCGCCGTCATCTCCGTCAAACTGGCCGAACCGCAGTTCGAGGGCCAGACCAAGACCAAGCTGGGCAACTCGGAAGTGAAGGGCTTTGTCCAGCGGGTGGTCACCGACGGCCTTGGCGACTGGCTGGAACGCAATCCGGGGCCTGCCCGCGATGTCATCCGCAAGGCGATCTCGGCCGCGCAGGCCAGGATGGCGGCGAGGAAGGCCCGGGACAATGCCCGGCGAAAGAGCCCGCTGGAGTCCTTCGGCATGCCCGGGAAGCTTTCCGACTGTTCCTCCAAGGATCCGGAAAAATGCGAGGTCTACATCGTCGAGGGCGACTCGGCCGGCGGTTCCGCCAAGCGCGGCCGGAATCCCGAAACCCAGGCCATCCTGCCCCTCCGTGGCAAGATCCTGAACGTGGAGCGTGCCCGGCTGGACAAGGCCCTGGGGAACGCCGAGGTCCAGTCCATGATCACTGCCTTCGGCACGGGCATCGGCGAGGACTTCGACCTTGCCAAGCTGAGGTACCACAAGATCGTGCTCATGGCCGACGCCGACGTGGATGGCCAGCACATCACCACCCTGCTGATGACCCTGCTGTTCCGCTACATGCGGCCGCTGATCGAGAACGGCTACGTGTACCTCGCCCAGCCTCCGCTGTACCGGATCAAGTGGTCCAACGCGCCGCACGACTACGTCTACAGCGACCGTGAACGTGACGCCAAGCTAGTGGCAGGCCAGGCGGCCGGCCGCCGTATTCCCAAGGATAACGGTATCCAGCGCTACAAGGGCCTTGGCGAGATGGACTACACCGAACTGTGGGACACCACTATGGACCCGGACCACCGCACCCTGTTGCAGGTGACCATGGACGACGCTCTTGCCGCCGACCAGATCTTCTCCGTCCTCATGGGCGAAGACGTGGAATCACGCCGCAACTTCATCCAGCAGAACGCCAAGGACGTCAGGTTCCTGGATATCTAAGGATCCACTCCCAAAGTATTCGGAACCAGACATATACCTGAAACGGAAAATAAAGAATGAGCGACGAAACACCCGAGATTCCCGCCCCTGAGGCCGGAGAACCGGACACCGTTCTTGAAGGCGATGTGCTGATCGACCGCGTTGAGCAGGTTGACCTGCAGACGGAAATGCAGCGTTCCTACCTGGACTACGCCATGGCCGTCATCGTGGGCCGCGCCCTCCCCGACGTCCGGGACGGGCTCAAGCCCGTGCACCGGCGCGTCCTGTACGCGATGTTCGACGGCGGCTACCGTCCCGACCGTTCCTTCAACAAGTGCGCCCGCGTGGTGGGCGAGGTCATGGGTCAGTACCACCCCCACGGTGACACTGCCATCTACGACGCCTTGGTGCGCCTGATCCAGGACTGGACCATGCGCTACCCGCTGGCGCTGGGACAGGGCAACTTCGGTTCCCCAGGCAACGACGGCGCCGCCGCACCACGGTACACCGAAACCAAGATGGCTCCGCTGGCCATGGAGATGGTCCGCGACATCGACGAGGAAACGGTCGACTTCCAGGACAACTACGACGGCAAGAACCAGGAACCCACCATCCTGCCGGCCAGGTTCCCCAACTTGCTCGTCAACGGTTCCTCCGGCATCGCCGTGGGCATGGCCACGAACATCCCGCCGCACAACCTCAGGGAAGTCGCCGACGGCGTGCAGTGGTACCTGGCCAACCCCGGTGCCACCCGCGAGGAACTCCTCGAGGAACTGCTGGTTCGGGTCAAGGGCCCGGACTTCCCAACCGGTGCCACCATCCTGGGACACAAGGGCATCGAGGATGCCTACCGCACCGGCCGCGGTTCGGTGACCATGCGCGCCGTGGTTGCGGTGGAGGAACTGCAGGGCCGCACCTGCCTGGTGGTCACGGAACTTCCGTACCAGGCCAACCCCGACAACCTGGCAATCAAGATCGCTGAACTGGTCAAGGACGGCAAGATCCAGGGCATCGCCGACCTCCGCGACGAAACGTCGGGCCGCACCGGCCAGCGCCTGGTGATCGTGCTGAAGCGTGACGCCGTGCCCAAGGTGGTGCTGAACAACCTCTACAAGCACACCGAACTGCAGAGCAACTTCTCCGCCAACATGCTGGCCATCGTGGACGGCGTGCCGCGCACCCTGAGCCTTGACGCGTTCATCCGCCACTGGGTGACGCACCAGATGGACGTCATTGCGCGCCGCACCCGGTACCGGCTGCGCAAGGCCGAAGAAGAAGCCCACATCCTGCGGGCGCTCCTGAAGGCGCTGGACATGCTGGACGAGGTCATCGCCCTGATCCGTGCATCCAGCACCACCGAAGCCGCGCGGGACGGGCTCATGGAGTTGCTGGACATCGACGAGCTCCAGGCCCGGGCCATCCTGGACATGCAGCTGCGCCGACTGGCCGCCCTGGAACGCCAGCGAATCCAGGAAAAGCATGCCGAACTCGAAGCGCTGATCACCGAATACAAGGAGATCCTGGGCTCCGAGCAGCGCCAGCGCGAAATCATCAGCACCGAGCTGGGCGAAATCGTGGACAAGCACGGCGACGACCGGCGCACCAGGATCCTGATGGGCTACGACGGCGACATGTCCATGGAGGACCTGATCCCCGAAGAGGAGATGGTGGTCACCATCACCCGCGGCGGATACGTCAAGCGCACCCGCAGTGACAACTACCGGTCACAGCAGCGCGGCGGCAAGGGCATCAAGGGCGCCCAGCTGCGCGGCGACGACGTCGTGGAGCATTTCTTCGTCACCACCACCCATCACTGGCTCCTGTTCTTCACCAACCTGGGCCGCGTATACCGCGCCAAGGCATACGAATTGATGGAAGCCGGAAGGGACGCCAAGGGCCAGCACGTGGCCAACCTGCTGGCGTTCCAGCCCGATGAACACATCGCCCAGGTGCTGGACCTGAAGGATTACCAGCAGGCGCCGTACCTGGTGCTGGCCACCAAGAGGGGGCTGGTGAAGAAGACCAGGCTTGAGGACTACGACACCAACCGTTCCGCGGGCGTGATCGCCATTAACCTGCGTGACGGCGATGAACTGGTCTCCGCCCAGCTCGTTTCGGAAACCGACGACCTCTTCCTGGTCTCCCGCAAGGGCCAGTCAATCCGGTTCACGGCGACCGACGACGCGCTGCGTCCCATGGGACGGGCAACATCCGGCGTCACCGGCATGAAGTTCCGCGAAGACGACGAACTGCTGGCCGCAGACGTCGTCACGGACGGTTCGTTCGTGTTCATCGTCACCGAGGGCGGATATGCCAAGCGCACGGCGGTGGAGGAATACCGGCTCCAGGGCCGTGGCGGCCTGGGCATCAAGGTGGGCAAGTACCAGGAGGAACGCGGCCATTTGGTGGGCGCGCTCATCGTCCAGGAAGAAGATGAAGTCCTGGTGGTCATGGAGGGCGGCAAGGTTGTCCGGTCCTCCGTTGCCGGTGTTCCTGCAAAGGGACGTGACACCATGGGCGTCATCTTTGCCAAGCCGGACAAGAATGACCGCATCATCGAGGTGGCACGCAACAGCGAACGCGGCCTCGAGGACGAGGAATCCGCCGGGGATGACGTAACGTTGGCTGAAGATGGCGGGACCGCTGGGGAATCCGCCGCGCCAGCAATGGCAGAAGAAACACCGGCCGTTGAGTCAGAGGACGCCTCGGGCGACGCTGAGCCGAACGAAGACAACACGGAGGTAACGAGTGAGTAATTCCGACTCATTTCCCAAGCCGAACAGCACTGTTCCCGAGGGGAACCGGCCTTCAGCGGCGCCCCGCGTGAACGCACCTGTCCGTCCGCAGCAGCGCCCCTCAACCCCCGCCGCGGCGCCGGGCCAGCGGCCTGCTGTCCCTTCCCAGCGGCCACAGCAGGGCGATCGTCCCGTGCAGCCGGGCCAGCGGCCTTTCCAGGGCCAGCAGGGCCAGCGGCCTGCGCCCGGATCTTCCAGCCAGGGCACCCCCGGCCTGGTCAAGCCGGCACCCAAGGCAAAGGTTCGCCGGGCGCGGTTGCTGATCAGCAAGGTGGACCCCTGGTCCGTCCTGAAGATGGCATTCCTGCTTTCCGTGGCACTGGGCATCGTCACCGTGGTGGCAGCCATCGTCCTGTGGACCGTGCTTGACCTGACCGGCATCTTTGACCAGGTGGACAGCCTGCTCGGCACGCTCGCCGGTTCTGAAAGCGGAGGTTTCGAGCTGAAGAAGGTTGCCTCGCTGGGACAGGTGGCGTCATTCGCCACCATCATCGCCGTGGTCAACGTGGTCCTGCTGACCGCGCTGTCCATGCTTTCCGCCGTGCTCTACAACATCTCCGCCACCCTCGTGGGCGGCATCGGCGTGACCCTCACTGACGATTAGGAAGCCATTTCCGCCGGCTCCACGCCGGCGGAAAGGCCCGATTTGAGATCGGGCCGGGGTGTGCTGTAAAGTCATGTCTCGGCCCGATGAGGGATCGGGGCGTATAGCTCAGGCGGTTAGAGCGCTTCGCTGATAACGAAGAGGTCCCAGGTTCAAGTCCTGGTACGCCCACGGAACCTGTGCAGGTTTCAAACGGAGGTTGGGTCCGGATTCGTCCGTACACGGCCGGAACGGGGAGCACGTGAAGAAGTTGCTTGTATTGGCAGCGGCAATCGCGGGTATCCTGGTCTACCGCAAAGCACAGGAATCCGAAGCCCGGAAGACGGTCTGGAGCAAGTCAACCGATACGGTGGACTAGGCCGGACACCCGCGCCGGGGGCGGTCAGAAGCCCTCAGGTTCTAGGGTATGATGGACGGGTTGCTTCTTATGGGGGCATGGCGCAATTGGTAGCGCACCTGCTTTGCAAGCAGGGGGTTCGGGGTTCGAGTCCCCGTGCCTCCACCATAAGAAAGTCCCGGTCAGCGGAAACGCAGACCGGGACTTTTCGCTTTCCATCGCCACGCGTAACCAGGATCAAGGGGGGCTGCAGTGAACTTCTTCTTCGCGGCCCTGGGCGTCCTGGGCGTGGCCTCCTCAGGGCCCCTCGTCGCAGCCACCCTGGGCGCAACCAGCGTCAGCGCCCTTGCCATCGCCTTCTGGCGCAACGCCATCGGTGCCGCTGTCATGGCCACACCCACCCTGGTCCGCGAGCCGCGGCAGTTCGGCAGGGTAACCGGCAGGGAATTCCGCTGGTCGTCCCTGGCGGCCGTCGCCCTTGCCCTGCACTTTGCCTGCTTCATCACCTCACTCCAGCTCACCTCGGTAGCCGCCGCCACCGCCCTGGTGTGCTTGCAGTCAGCGTGGATCGCCGTGTTCCAGCTGTTCCGCGGCACCCGCCACCGGTGGCAGGTACTGGCCGGGCTGGGAATTGCCTTCGGCGGAGTGGTGGCGATTACGGGCTTTGATCTGGGGACCTCCCCCCGGGCCGTCACGGGCGATCTGCTGGCGATGGCCGGAGGGGCGCTTGCAGGCCTGTACACCCTGGCCGGAGGCAAAGCCCGGCAGAGCATGACCACCGGAACCTACACGACGCTTTGCTATGGGATGTGCGCCGCCCTTGTGGCTGTGCTGGCCCTCTGCGCGGGCCAGCCCTTATCCGGGTTCGAGCCGGCAGGGTGGCTTGGCATCGCAGCCATCACCGTCTGCGCCCAATTGGTGGGCCATACCGCCTTCAACCACCTGCTTGCCACCATGAGCCCGCTGATCGTTTCCATGATCATCCTCCTTGAGATCCCGGGGGCAGCGCTGCTGGCGGCGCTCTTCCTGCACGAGACCCTGCCGGCAGGCACTTATGCGGGACTCGGCCTCATTTTGGCGGGGCTGGCCGTCGTCGTCCTGGGCCAAAGAACCGGCAGGAACGGAAGGCGCGCAAGTGCGCCCCAGGAGGAACCGCCGTCGGAACGCCTCGCGGAACTGGGAACCGACTGAGCCCTACTGATCGACCTGAGGGCTACTGACCGCCGCGGCGCACTGGCTGGGCGGTGTTGACGGTGTGAATGGCCCTGAGGAGCTTGGCGGGGAAGTACACCGAGAAGAAGACCACCATGGGGGCCTTGAGCGCCATCTTCTTGACGTTGTGCGCCTTGTAGGTCCGGTCGAAGCGGGTGACGTAGTAGCGGTAGTCCCGCGGTGAATCCTCCAGGCGGCGCGCGGACATGCCGGACACCATCTGCGGCCAGTAGCGTACGGGAAGCTCATGGTCAGCCAGGTGCAGGGACAAATCGATGTCCTCGTGCATTTCGTCCTTTTCGTCCCGGCAGGTCTCCGGGCGGATGGTCTCCCAGGCGGTGGCACGCAGGGCCATGTTTGAGCCGAACAGGAAATGGTACTGGTGCTTGGCCAGCTTCAGCATGAGCTGGCGCATTTTGTCATCCGCCTTGAGCCCGAAGCGGCGCATGGGCATGTCGTAGTAAACCACGGGGCCGGTGGCAGCCTGGACGGACGGGTCCGCGAAAGCCTTTTGCACCTGCTCCACCCAGTCGGGTTCGACAATGGAGTCCGCGTCAATGCGCCCCAGGATGTCCCCGGTGGCGCTGTCCAGGCCAAAGTTCCGGGTGGGAATCAGCCCCTGCTCACGGTCCTGGCTCAGCAGGATAATGGGACTCTCCGGATACTCGAGCTGCATCTGGCGGACAATCTCAGCGGTCCGGTCTTTGGAAAGGTTGTCCACCACGATGATCTCGTGCGCAGGAACACTCTGGTAGATGGCGGCAATCAGGCACTGCCTGATGACGCTCTCCTCGTTGTACGCCGGGATGACGATGGACACGCGGAGCTGTACGGCTGCGTCATTCACGAAAATCCCCAGAGGATCGGTTGGCTGGCATCACTTCAAATCTAGCATCCGGGAGTTTCCTGCCCGCGGCCCGAACACAGGCACAGGAAAGGGGCCCCGCTGTCAAGCGGAGCCCCTTTCCTGTGTGGCGGGAAGACTAGGCCTGGCTGCCGCCGTTGTCCTCCTTGGTAGCGGACTTGGCGTCCTCGGCCACGTGCTTGGCCTTCTCAGCGGCGTCCGCGGACTTGTCCTTTGTACTCTCCGCAGCGTCACCGGCTTTGTCTGCTGCGGCACCCGCAGCAGAACCCGTTGCAGCTGCAGCTTTGTCGGCGGCCTCTGCGGCGGTGTCTTTGACATCGCTCACCGTGGTGGCAGGAACGGGGGCCGGAGTCGGCGTCACGGGGGAAGGAGTCTTCCAGGGGTCCTCCACCGGCTTGGATGCCTTCCATGCTGCAACACCCGCGGCAACGGCAGCTGCCACGACGCCGAACACCAGCCAGCCGCGCTTCTTTTTGGGCTCCGGCTGCGCCAGCTGTACGTCCACCGCGCGGCTTGCTCCGGCGGCGGCAGCCTTCAGCTGCGTTCCCGTTGCCTGCGCCTGTTCCTGGATGGCTTGGATGATGCCCGCATCGCCCAGCTTCTGCGCCATCGCGTCCACCCGGGACGGCGTGTTTTCCAGCGTGCGGTGAACTGCCTCTGAAGCCACTCCGATCTGGTCCGAGAGGCGGGGAAGGTACTCCACCACTACGCGGTCGCGGGCATTCAGGACAACAGGCGTTGCCTTGTCCAGGGCTTCGTGCAGCTTGGGCGAGGCGCCTTCGACGACGTCGTTGATCTTGGGTGCCAAGTGTGCCAGCCCGTCCTGGATCCGCGGAGTTACCGTGGCAACACCGTCAGCCAGGTTATGCGCTGCCGACTTCAGGCCTTCCTGGATCTTGGGAGATGCAGTATCCAGGCTCTGCTGGAGGCGGGGAACAGCCCAGTCCACAGCGGCTTCCACCCGCGGCGCCGCCCAATCCTTCGCGTTTACCACGGCACTGGTCACCGACTGCTCAAGGTCCCGGGCAATACGATCCGATTTCTTCACAACTACCTCCCGATTAATGTGACGGTTCTGTCGCTAGCCTACGTGCCCAGATCTTCGCGGGCTATTCACTCTGCGGATTTTAGGGGGATTTCACCCAACGCGGAACTGCCTCCGCAGCCGTGGCCGGCCCGGACCGGCATGGGAGAATGGGGCCTATGACTGCCATCGCAACCGCAAAAGCAACCATCCACACCAGCCTCGGCGACATCAAGGTCAACCTCTTCGGCAACCACGCGCCCAAGACGGTCAAGAACTTCATCGGGCTCGCCACCGGCGAGCAGGCGTGGACCCACCCGGAAACCGGCGAGGACAAAGCCGGCACACCGCTCTACAACGGAACCATCTTCCACCGCATCATCAAGGACTTCATGATCCAGGCCGGCGATCCCCTGGGCCGTGGAACCGGCGGCCCCGGCTACCGCTTCGACGATGAGATCCACCCGGAACTGAGCTTCAACCAGCCCTACAAGCTGGCCATGGCCAACGCCGGCATCCAGATGGGCAAGGGCACCAACGGTTCACAGTTCTTCATCACCACCATTCCCACGGACTGGCTCCAGGGCAAGCACACCATCTTCGGTGAAGTGGCTGACGAGGAATCCAAGAAGGTAGTCGACGCCATCGAAGGCGTCCGCACCGGCATGGGCGACCGCCCCGTTGAGGACGTCATCATCAACAGCATCGACATCGAACAGCTGTAACGCTCCACCATGAGTTACGGAATTCCGTCGGCCGAGCCGTCCGCCCAGGTCCCGGTTTGCCCGCGGCACCCGGACCGGCCGTCCTACGTGCGTTGCCAGCGCTGCGGGCGCCCGGCATGCCCCGACTGCCAGCGGGCGGCCGCCGTCGGATTCCAATGCGTTGACTGCGTCAACGAAACAAAACGTACGACGCCGGAGGTGCGGACCGTCTACGGCGGTGCCGTTGCCAGCGGGAAACCTTTGGTGACGTTCGCAATCATTGCGGTCTGCGCGGTACTCCAGGTCCTGCAGTTCATCATTCCCAATGAGGGTGTCTACCAGACCCTGGCCTTCGCCAACATCTACGCAGAACCCAAGTACGGCGAGTTCGAACCGTGGCGGATGCTCACCTCGGCATTCCTGCACTCCCCGGACAACCTGCTCCATATTCTGCTCAACATGTACACGCTGTGGATCTTCGGCCAGGCCCTGGAACCGATCCTGGGCCGCGTGCGGTTCCTGGCGCTGTTCCTTATCTCCGCCCTGGGCGGGTCCGTGGGGTATCTCCTGCTGACCCCGCTCTATGTCCCCGGCCAGCAACTCTTCGGGGTGGTGGGGGCGTCCGGGGCGATCTTCGGCCTCTTCGGCGCCATGCTGCTGGTGCAGCGGCAGCGCGGTGGCGACACCCGCCAGTTGTGGGTGCTGATCGCCATCAACGGGGTCATCGGCTTCCTGGTCCCACAGATCGCCTGGCAGGCGCACCTTGGTGGACTGGTCACCGGCGGCCTGTGTGCAGCCGTCATCGCCTACACGCCGCGTGGCCCCCGGCAGCCGCTCATCCAGGCGCTCGGCCTGGCCGCCGTCCTTGCACTGCTCATTGCCGCGAGCTGGCTCAGGGTGACGCTTTAGCCCTCTCCCGTTCTCCGAACGTCAGCTGCCCCTTCACCTTCGGGTGTGGGGGCAGCCTGCTTTTCCACACCCCTTATCCACAGTGTGCGTAACTTACACAGCTGTAGTTCCGGTGATAATGCCCGGTACGCTGGCGTTGTCGATGGTCCCGTTCCGGTGTCAGGGGCATTTCTCCACACCTGTGGATATCTATTGGGGATATCACTGTGTGTAAGTGGATAAGCGGCACGTCCAAGCCAGCGTTGTGGACAAGCAGGCCCGCGCCGGCCCGCTGCAACAGGAAACCACGGCTCGCCGTAGGGTTATCGACAGAGTTTTGCACATTGTTAATAAGTGACAGGGGTGTAGTTCAACGGCACGTTTATCCCACCGCAGTAGGGATGGGGCGGTTTTCCGGAAGGATTTCCACGCGGTTTCCCACAGCTGTGGATAACTTGTGGGTATTGCCATGTTGGTAAGTGGATGAGACCCGCGTCCGGGCCGGGTCCATCCTGCCTATGATGGTTGCCTGCCAAAGCCGTTCTAACCGACAAAGGACACCCGTGGGCGTTACCGAACACCTGTACCTGGACAAACAGCATCCGGCCCTGTGGAAGTCGATCAGCGGGTTGGGACTCAAGGTGCAGGAAGCTGCCGAAGAAGCCGGGTTGGGGCGGGGGCTGCTGGAACTGCTCAACGTGCGGATCTCGCAAATCAACGGCTGCGCTTACTGCCTGGACCTCCACGTGCGGCGGGCCGGGGAGGTGGGGGAAAGTGCCCAGCGGTTGGCGGTACTGCCCGCGTGGCGCGAGACCACGCTGTTCACCGACAAAGAGCGCGCTGCCCTGGCGTTGGCGGAGAGCATCACCGAATTGCCGGACCAGCGCGTGCGTGAGCATGCAGAAGCCTTCGCTCGGGAGTGCCTTTCGGCCGAAGAGTTCTCGGCCGTGAGCTGGGTGGCCGTGACCATGAATGCGTTCAACCGGGTATCCATCACCAGCCACCACCCCGTCAGGCGGGACCGGCCATAGCCTGCGCGACCTGCAGCCCTTCCGCAGGCGTGCAGCCGTTATCCACAGGTGTTCCACACTGTTAATAACGGCATGTGTGGGGTGGGTTTAGCCTCAGGAAGCTGCAATATGGGGATGGGCAGGGCTTCGCGTAGCAGAACCTTATGGTTTTCCACATTGTGGATAACCTTCCCAACAGCTGGGGATAACTGTAACGTCGCAGGCTGGCGGCCGGTGGGCTAGCCGGGCCAAATCCCCGATGAGCCCCGGCGGTGGCTGCCCAGGAGGTGGGTGTCCACCATGCCCACAGCCTCCATCAGGGCGAACATGGTGGTGGGTCCAACAAAGGAGAAACCGCGCTTCCGCAGCGCCTTGGAGAGGGCAACGGACTCCGCCGACTGCGTGGGGATATCCGTGACCTCCGTCGGCCTGGGGGTGCTGGAGGGGCGGAAACTCCATACGAAGTCGACCAGGCCGCCGTCCTTGCGGAGCTCAACGGTGGCCTGCGCATTCTTTACCGTTGCAAGAATTTTCAAACGGTTCCTGATAATGCCGGTGTCCTGCATCAACCGTTCCACGTCTGCGGTGCCGAACAAGGCGACAACGTCCGGATCGAAGCCGGCAAAGGCTGCACGGAACGCAGGACGCCTGCGCAGGATGGTGGCCCAGGAGAGGCCCGCCTGGAAGCCTTCCAGGCAAATCCGTTCGTAGAGGCCCTGCTCATCCGTGACGGGCAGCCCCCATTCCCGGTCGTAATACGTGCGCATGAGGGGATCCGCGGCGGCCCAGGCAGGCCGGGCAAGCCCGTCCTCGCCGATGATCACGCCGGTTGCATCGGGAGCCAGTGCAGTCCTCCTCGGTAGGGTCCCGGGGCGTGCTAGGAACGCCAGCGGGTGGTCATCAGGAACCCAACGATGGCAATGCCGAAGCCTGCCACGATGTTCCACGACTGCCAGGCCTGGACGGGAAAGCGGCCCTCGCTGATGTAAAACGTAATGATCCAAAACAGGCCGATAATCATGAGGCCGAACATCACCGGCTTGAACCACACTGGATTGGGCTTGTAGGCCTGCTGGGAAGCCGGCTGGGCGCTGGGGGCAGTCTTCTTGCGAGGCCTTGACTCGGGCACTGGCTCTCCTTGGCGGGCTGGGCAAGCTCGGCGTCCGCGGCTTGGTATCCTGCAAGAAGGAAATTGCCAGCGGTCTGCGCGATCTTGGTCAAATCTGGATTCTTACTAGCAGCCAATTCTAGCCGCAGTTGATGGGCAACCAGTGCCCAGGGTGAACGCCCGGAGGAGAACGCGTGGTATTGCAGGAGAAGGCGGGGGCCGCCACCGGGCCCGCCCCCCGTCGTGCCCTGCTGCGCGGCACGGTGCAGGTGCTGGGCGAGCTGTTGATTACCGCAGGCATCATCCTCCTGCTCTTCGTAGCCTGGCAGTTGTGGTGGACCAATGTGGAATCAGATGCCAAGCAGAGCCAGGTCATCAAGCAATTTGCCCAGGACCTGGGGACCCCGGCCCCGGCTCCTACCGCAACAGCCCATCCCGGTTCGCCTGCCCCTGAAGATTTCGGCAAGCCCGTCGTGGGAACCGCTCCCGGCCACGCGGGAACCATCGGCATCATGTATATTCCCCGGTTCGGTGCCACCTACACCCGCCCCATCGTGCAGGGAACCAGCCAGGACGTCCTGGACACCCTGGGAATCGGCCACTACAGCAATACGGCAATGCCGGGGGCCATTGGCAACTTTGCCGTTGCGGGACACCGCCAAACCCACGGCGCGGTGCTGGACAATATCCACACCCTGGTGCCCGGCGACAAGATCTACGTCCAGACGAAGGACGGTTACTACATCTACGTCTTCCGGAACAACCAGATCGTCATGCCCTCCCGCACCGACGTCCTGGATCCGGTACCCACCCAGCCCGGCGTCGCGCCCACCGAAAGCTACCTGACCATGACCAGCTGCAACCCCCGTTTCGGCGCGGAAGAACGCATCATCGCCTACGCCCTGCTGGACAGCTGGCGCCCTGCAGCGGCGGGACCGCCGGCTGAGATCGCCGCGCAGGTTGCGGCCGCCACCGGAAGGAGCTGACAGTGTACGCCTGGATATTCCGCCACCTCCCCGGACCGCTCTGGGTCAGGATCTCCATCTCGCTGGTACTGGTGTTCATTGCCCTGGTACTGATGGTCCAGTTCCTTTTCCCCTGGATGTCCCACTTCACCCAATTCACCGACTCGACGATTGGTTCTCCAGACCAGCCATGACCGCAACCAAGATCCTTGTAGTGGATAACTACGACAGCTTTGTCTACACCCTGGTGGGCTATCTCCAGGAACTCGGCGCCGAGACCACCGTGGTCCGCAATGACGACGTGACGCTGGCGGAGGCAATTGAGCTTGCCAGCACCCGGGACGGCGTCCTGATCTCTCCCGGCCCGGGCAATCCTGCTGAGGCGGGGGTCTGCATCGAGCTGATCAAGTGGTGCGGTGAGAACAGCGTTCCCATGTTCGGCGTGTGCCTGGGCCACCAGGCTCTGGCGGAGGCCTTCGGCGGGAAGGTAACCCACGCCCCTGAGCTCATGCACGGCAAGACATCCCAGGTGGAGCACGTCGGCACCAGTGTTTTCGCCGGGCTCCCCTCCCCCGTCACAGCTACCCGCTACCACTCGCTCGCGGCCGTCCGGGAATCCATCCCTGATGTCCTGGAGATCACTGCGCAAACGGCTTCTGGCGTCGTCATGGGTCTGCAGCACAGGACTGCCCCGCTGTGCGGAGTGCAGTTCCATCCCGAATCGGTCCTCACCGAAGGGGGGTACCAGATGCTCGGGAACTGGCTGGAGTCGCTGGGAATGAAGGGCGCGGCCGCCAGGGCAGCGAAGCTCAGCCCGCTGATCCAGCACTAGCCGGGACCAGCCCGGGCACAGGCTGTCAGCCCTTCCTGGTGGGCTTCGGCGTCGGGCTGGATGACGGCGTCGGGGTGTCCGTGGGGGAGGGTGTGGGCGCCGGTGCCTTCGCCACCACGATCGTGATCGTCTTTCCCTGGTCAACCGCCGCATTGGCGGGGTCGCTCTGGTCCGTGACTTTCCCCGGCTCCACCTGCGAGTTCTCCGCCTCAACCACCGAAGGGACCAGGCCCAGCTGCTTCAAGGCAGCCTCGGCCTCGTCACGGCCAAGGCCCCGCAGTTCCGGGACCACGACTTTGCCGGTGGAAACGATGAGCTCCACGCTGCTGCCAACGCCAACGCTTTGACCCGGGGCCGGGTTGGAGGTGATCACTATTCCGGCCGGTACCGTGGCACTGTTGGCGGTGGTGGTGGACGGTGATCCCACCAGGCCCACCTGGCGCAGGATGTCCCGGGCAGCCGCCTCCGTCTTGCCGGGAAGGACATCCGGAACCTTCACTGAGCTGGGCCCCTGGGAGACGTTGAGGACAACTTCAGCACCCGGATCCAGGGACGCCCCGGCTGCGGGGTCCGTCCCGATGGCGGTTCCCTTAGGCACGGTGTCGTTTGACGACCGAGCGATTTTGGGGCGGAGGCCCGCGTTATACAGTTCCTGCAGCGCCGCGGTTTCGGTCATGGCAGCCACCGACGGGATCTGGATCTTGGGCGCAGCCGGAACGGGACGGTTGACCGTCTGGTAGAGCCACAAGCCACCGCCGGCGAGGATCAGCAGGGTGAAGATCACCAAGGTGGCAATCCAGGCACGACGCCGTGACTTCTGATGGGTGGTCCGCTCGCGTTCCTGGGGGAAGCCGAGCGGGAGTTCATCGTCAGCTCCGTGCCCGTCTGCCAGCTCCAGCGGAGCCGCCGGGACGCCGTCGTCATGGAAAAGGCTGGTGGCAGCGAGGCGACCTGTGGGCGCCTCATCGGCGAAACCTGCCCCCGCCGCCCCGAAAGCCTCGGTGGGCGGCGCGGCCTCGGGGACATGGTCGTTGGGATCGGTGGGCGCCTCGGAAGCCGGGACGGGCGGTAGGGCCACGCCGGCCTTGGCGGCGCGGAGGGCCCGCCGGAAAGCTGCGGCATCCTGGAACCTGTCGTCCCGGTTTTTCTGCAGGGCCTTGGCCAGCACGGTGTCCAGCGCAGGTGTCACCTGTGGATTGAGGCTGCTGGCCGGCTCTGGAATTTCCCGGACGTGCTGGTAGGCCACGGATACCGGGCTGTCCCCGACGAACGGTGGCCGCGAAGTCAGCATTTCGTAGAGCAGGCATGCAGCAGAATACAGGTCGCTGCGGGCGTCCACGGTTTCGCCCCGGGCTTGTTCCGGTGAAAGGTACTGCGCCGTTCCCACCACTGCCTGCGTCTGGGTCATGGTGGCGGAGGAATCGGCGATGGCGCGGGCGATGCCGAAGTCCATGACCTTCACCGAATTGGCGCCCTGGCAGTACATCACGTTGGCAGGTTTGATGTCCCGGTGCACAATCCCTGCCTTGTGGCTGTACTCAAGGGCTCCGAGTACGCCCAGGCAGTAGTCAATGGCCTGGTCGATGGTGACATCATTGGCACGAATCAGATCGCGCAGCGTCTTGCCTTCAACGTATTCCATCACGATGTAGGGCACCCGCACGTCCTCGCCGCTGCCCTCATGGACCAGATGCTCGCCGGTGTCGAAGATGGCCACGATGGACGGGTGGTTCAGGGCCGCCACCGCCTGGGCTTCACGCTTGAAGCGGGCCTGGAACTGTGGGTCCCGGGCCATGTCCGGCCGCAGCAGCTTGATGGCAACGGTCCTGCCAAGGCGGGTATCGGTGCCCTTGTAGACGTCCGCCATGCCGCCGCGGCCAATGAGGTTGCCCAGCTCGTAGCGGCCGCTCAGGACACGCCGGTTGTCCACCGGAAGGCTGTCCTCCCGGTGCAACGGAGTGCGTGGTGACTCATTCACTGGTGATCCCGATGTTTACGGTGCGCAGGTCGGAGGCGTCCCAGGCGTCTGGCCGGCCGCGCAGGTTGGCAGGGGCGAGATGGGCGTGGGCCCCGCTACCGGGGACGAGGAGGTTGGGGCAGCCGTCGGTGCCGCCGTGGTGGGGGCAGGAGCCGGGGCGGTGGCGTAGACAACAGTGATCAAGGATCCCTTGGGCACCGTTCCGGTCGGGTTCAACTCAAGCACGGTTCCCGGGGCGGCGGAGGTGCTCTCCTGTGGGAGGACCGTTACCTGAAGCCCCATGGCGGCCAGGGCCGACTGCACCTGGCGGTAGTCCTTGCCCAGGTACGCGGCCGGAATCACGTTCACCGTGGCCTGTGTGGGCGTCGGCGTGGGCGTAGGAGTAGGGGTGTTCCGCGTTTGGGTAGGCGTAGCGGACGGAGTGGTCGGGGTGGGGAAGGCCGACGCCGTGGGCGTGCTGCTGGCCGTGGCGCTTGTCGTGGGGTTGCCGGCAGGCGAAAAGAGGCCTGCCTGGTTCAGGAGGAAACCCACGAGCGCAAACAGGAGCAGCAGGATCAGGGCGATCAGGGGCCATGTCCAGGGGCTGCGGCCCTTGCGGCGGGGCTCATCGGAGGGCTCGTCGTCGTACGTCTCGTCCTCTTGGTCCCAGTTCCGCTCGGCAGCCAATGCGTTGGCCCGGGCAAGTGGTCCCGGCGCACGCTCCGCACCATCGGCAGTCGCACCATGGGCACCGGCAGCCATTGCGGCGGCAGCGCCGGCCGCACCTGCCCCGAGCACCGGCAGGGCGGAGGTGGCGGTGGATGAATCCCGGTGGGTGCCAATGACACCGGTGGGGGCGGTGGCGGTGTCAACAGGGGCAGTGATGGGACCGGTGTCGGCGTCGAAAAGAAGCATGCCGGGCACAGCGGCACGTGCTGCGCTGATATCGCCGTTGCGGATGGCTTCAGCAGCTTCGGCCAACTTGATGGCATTGGCAGGACGGTCCTTGGGGTCCTTGGCCAGCATCGACATCAGGAGCGCGCGCACAGGAGCAGGCAGGGTTTCTGAAAGCGGAGGCGGTGCGTCGTTCACCTGGGCCAGTGCGATGGCAATCTGCGACTCACCGGAGAACGGCCGGTGGCCGCTGAGGCATTCGTATCCGATGACGCCCAGTGAGTAGATGTCCGAAGAGCCGGTGGCCGTCTGGCCGGTCGCCTGCTCAGGAGCCAGGTACTGCGCTGTACCCATGACCTGTCCGGTCTGCGTGAGCGGCACCTGGTCGGCCAGGCGGGCGATGCCGAAGTCTGTGACTTTGACACGGCCGTCGGGGGTGATGAGGAGGTTGCCCGGCTTGACGTCGCGGTGGACCAGGCCCTGGGCGTGGGCGACTGCCAGGGCGCGCGCGGTCTGGGCGATGATCGAGAGTGTCCGGTCCGGCGAGAGGACCTGTTCGTGCTCGATGATGCTGCTCAGCGGCTGGCCCGGGACCAGTTCCATGACCAGGTACGCCGAGCCCTCTTCTTCGCCGTAATCGAAGACGTTGGCGATCCCCACATGGTTCAGGAGGGCGGTGTGGCGGGCTTCGGCACGGAAACGCTGGAGGAAGCCGGGGTCACCCGTGTATTCCTCTTTCAGCACCTTGATGGCGACGATGCGGCCCAGGACGAGGTCTTTGGCCTTCCAGACTTCCCCCATGCCGCCGATCGCGATCCGCGTGGTCAGCTGGAATCTGCCGCCGAGGGTGATTCCCGTTGTAGGCCTCACTTATTCAACACCGCCTCAAAAATCTTCTTCGCGTTAGGACTGGTTAGCTTTGCGCCCGCGTAGATGTCTACGCCTTCCATGACGATCGTGACACTGACCTTGGGGTTGTCCGCGGGGGCGAACCCGGTGAACCACGAGTTGTTCAGGCCATTGCCCAGTTCGGCGGTGCCGGTCTTGCCAGCCACCTGGACGCCGGGGACTGCTGCGGACTTGGCGATGCCATCGGTGACCACGCTGGTCATCCATTCAGTGATCTGCTTGGCGATGTCGGGAGTGGTGGACGTCCTCAGCTGCGCCGGCTTGGGCTCGTCGATCACCCGCAGGTCCGGGGACCTCAGTGTCTTGACCAGGGTGGGCGCCATCTGTGCCCCGCCATTGGCGATGGCCGACGTCATCATGTTGACCTGCAGGGGAGTGACGCGGACGTCCTTCTGGCCGATTGCCGACTGGGCAAGGCCTGGTTTGTCCAGGTTGTCCGGGAAGCCGTTGCCCAGCGCATGGCCGAGCTTCAGCTGGTCCCCGACATCCTCGCCGAAGCCAAACTTCTTGGCCTGGTCCGCAATGGCGTTGCGGCCAAGGTCCAGCGCGATGCTGGCGAACGGGGTGTTGCAGGACTGCTGCAGGGCGAAAGCGAAGCTGGCAGTGTCGCGGGTGTAGCAGTTGCCGCCGGCATAGTTAGGCAGCTTGTACTGGATGCCGTCGAAGGGCATTTCGGCGGGGTTGGGCAGGACGCTGTCCTTGTTGTACTTCCCGGAGGCCAGGGCGGCTGCGGTGTCCACAAGCTTGAAGACAGATCCGGGAGCGAGGAGCTCGCCCGTGGGACCGCTGACGTTCTGGTTCAGGTTGATGCCCGGAACCTTGACCAGCTCGTTCATGTTGGCACCCTCGGCCGCAGGGTCCTGTGTGGCCACAAGGTTGGGGTTATAGGACGGCTTGGAGGCCATGGCCAGGATGGCACCGGTCTTGGGATTGCTCACCACGATCGATCCACGCTGTCCGTCCGGAATCAGGCTGTAGGCGAGTTGCTGGATCTGCGGGTCAATGGTGAGTTCCACCGATGCGCCCTTGGGCTGGTTGCCCAGGAAGAGCTGGCCCACCCGGTCAAGGAAGAGCTGGTCGGAGTTGCCCGCGAGTTCGGCGCCCATGGCCTGTTCCAGGCCGGTGGCTCCGTAGTTCTTCGAAAAGTATCCGGTGATCCCCGCGTACAGTTCAGGCTGGGCGTAGGTGCGCTGGAACTTACAGGTCTCGGATCCGGTGTCCACCGACTCGGCCACAGGGGTGCCGCCCACGATAATGGCACCACGGTCATTGCAGTAGTTCTGCAGGATGGCACGCTGGTTCAGCGGGTTGGTCTTGAGATCGTCAGCACCCACCACCTGTACGTAGCTGATGGCGCCGAAGATCAGCGCAAACATCGCAACGGCGGCGACCCAAGAATGACGTATCGCCTGGTTCATGCCTGCTTCACCGCCTCAGTTGGAGTATCAATTCCTGTTGCCGCAGCCGTTCCTGCCGGCGGAAGTGGTGTGGTGTCCACCGGGCCGCGCGCGGCATGGGAAATCATCAGCAGCAGACCCACGATGATCCAGTTGGCCAGCAATGATGATCCGCCGGCTGCAAGGAAAGGTGTTGTCAGACCGGTTAGCGGAATGAGCCGGGTCACGCCACCGATCACGACGAAGCATTGAAGGGCAACCGCGAAGGACAGGCCGCAGGCGAGCAGCTTGCCGAACGAGTCGCGCGTGCCCAGCGCTGCGCGGAAGCCCCGGGTGAAGAACATCAGGTACAGCAGGACGATGGCGAACAGGCCGATCAGGCCCAGTTCCTCGCCAAGGGAGGCGATGATCATGTCACTGTTGGCGAAGGGAACCAGGTCGGGCCGCCCCTGGGCAAGGCCGGTCCCCACCAGGCCACCGTTGGCCATGCCGAACAGCCCCTCAATCACCTGCCGGCTGCCGTTCTCGTAGACGTCGGGTGAGAAGGCGTTGAGCCATCCGTAGATGCGCTGCTGCACGTGGGAGAACACCTGTGCCGCCACGAAGCCGCCCCCAATGATCAGGGCCACGCCGATCACCACCCAACTGATCCGGCTCGTGGCCACATAGATCATGACGATGAACAGCCCGAAGAACAGCAGCGACGACCCGAGGTCCCGCTGGAAGACCAGCACGCCAATGCTGACCAGCCATGCGGTGATCATGGGGCCCATGTCCTTGAACCGTGGAAACTGCATGGGTCCGATCTTGCGTCCCGCGAGCAGGATGAGGTCCCGGTTCGATGAAAGATAACCGGCAAAGAATATAGCCAGGGTAATTTTTGCCACTTCACCCGGCTGGAACGTCATGGACCCAACCTTGATCCACACTTGCGCACCGAGGATTTCGCCGGCTCCGATCCCCGGCACGAGCGGCATGATCAGCAACAGAGCGGAGGCTGCAAGGGAGATGAAGGTGAACCGCCGCAGGATGCGGTGGTCTTTAAGGAAGAACACGACTGCAATGGAGACCGCCATCGCGAGAAGGGTCCAGCGCAGCTGGTTGTTCCCCGTGTCGCCGCCGGGAGGGTCCAGGCGGTGGATCATCGCCAGGCCCAGCCCGTTCAAGGCGACTGCGATTGGAAGTATTACCGGATCTGCATATTTAGCACGGAAGCGCAGTACGGCGTGGAACGCCAAGGCGGCGATGGCCAAGAGGCTGGACTGGAACCAGAAGTCGGAGTCGAACGCCTTTTCCTGGTCCACACCCACCAGCATGTTGGCGCCGATGCCCACCACCAGGGCCAGCAACAGCAGCGCCAGCTCGACGTTGCGGCGAGGCTTGGGCATAGTGCTTACCTGGCTCATTTGGCCGCCTCGCAGGTGATGGTGGGGGTGGGAGAGGGCGAAGGTGCCGGAGGTGCGGAGGCATTCGGGGCCGGCGGAGGAGCGGCGCTGGCAGGAGGTGCGCTGGGGGTTGGTGCGGAGGGAGTGGCTGAACCCGATGGCTTGGGGCACTCCTCCTCCGGTGACGTGGTTCCCGTGAGTTCGAGGTTCTTCACGATCCGCTGGGCGTCGTAGAGGTCATTGGCCGGAACCGTCTGGCGGACCCGCTGCTGCGAGAAGGGCGGCAGGGAGTCCATGCGGATATCAGTCACGGCTTCCAGGGAGGACAGCTGGATGGGCCCAAGCCTCTGGGATACGCCGTTGAAAATGGCCACGCGGGAATCGAACTCGCCCACGTAGTAGCGGGTCTGTGTCCAGGCGTAGCCGAGCCAGAGACCAACCGCCACCACAACCACCACGGCCGCCGCAACGGACCACGCAACCCAGCGGCGGGGCCGCAGCGGCACGAGGTTGTCCTCACCGTCGCCGGCAGGTTCAGCCTTATGGGTCAGAAGGGTAGCGGCGCGCCGGGCCACGGTACGGCCGGCCACGGTGGGGATTGATCCGGATTCGGCGGCGGCCGCAGCCGCCCCGACCAGTTCATGCGGACGGGAGGCGAGTTCTTCCCGAAGTACCTCAGCAGAAAGATGTTCCCCCAGATTGGGGTCCGTGCTGCCGGATTCCGTTGCTTGGCCGTCGCTGGTGTCCGCTTCAGCGTCCTGGTCGTTCCCGGTGGTACCGGCCTTCGCCGCGGCGCCGCTGCCATCCGCCGCAGTGCCGGCGGTCTCTTTATCCCCGGCGGGACTGGCGGGAGTGGTGGCGGAGGCCGCCGCGGCCGCACTTGACGCGGCAGCGGGTTTGCCGCCCTGGAGCGGGCGGACGACGTCGACGGCGGCAGTGCTGACGTCGTCGGGCGTTTCTTCCACGATGTCCACCACGACCACGGTGACGTTGTCCGGTGACCCCGCCTCCAGCGTCAGTTCAACCAGGGTTTCCGCGCATTCGTGCAGGTTATGCGTCTCCCGGACCGTCCGCTCCACGGCATGCCCGGCCACGTAGTTGAGCCCGTCGGAGCACAGCAGCCAGCGGTCCCCGGGCCGGGCGTCAAGGGTGTCCAGGTCGAGCTCAGGGCTGGCGTCCACATCGCCGAGGACCCGCATGAGGACGTTCTTGTGCGGGTGGGTTTCGGCTTCCTCGGGGCGCAGCCTGCCTTCGTCGATCAGGCGTTGGACGAAGGTATGGTCCACGCTGATCTGCTTGAATTCGCCGTCACGGAGGCGGTAGGCACGAGAGTCGCCAATATGTGCGAAGTGCAGTTTGCCGCCTGCAAGCAGGAGCGCGGTAACGGTGGTGCCCATGCCCGCCAGTTTGGGGTTGATGTGCACCAGTTCGGACAGCAGCGAGTTTGCCGTCTGGATTTCGTCGGCGAGGACTGTCCCGGCCTCGTCCCCGTGGTCGGGACTGTCCAGGTGGATCATGTCCAGGACGGTTGCGGCCGAGGCAACGTCACCGCCGGCATGCCCGCCCATGCCGTCCGCCACAACAGCGAGATGGCGGCCCGCGTAGGCGGAATCGTCATTTTTCGAACGGATCCGGCCGACGTCGGAGCGCGCCGCGAAGCGCATGATAAGGGGCCGCTCAGCCGGACTGGAGCCGGTTGCGGGGTTTTCAGGCACGGCCACGGTTACGGCCTCAATTCAATGACCGTCTTGCCGATTCTCACGGGTACCCCTGGCTCGACCGGCAGGGCACGGGTAAGTTGCTGGTCACCGAGGTAGGTCCCGTTGGTGGAGCCAAGGTCTTCGATAAACCAGCGGCTGCCCTGCGGGAAAAGCCTGGCGTGGCGGCCGGACGCGTAGTCGTCCTCCAGGACCAGTGTGGCTTCCTGGGCGCGGCCCAGCAGGATGGGACTGGCTGCCAGCGGCACGGTCCTGCCTTTGAGCGGACCTTCAACCACCACCAGTTGCCGCGCCTGCTGCTTCACCGGCTGCGGCGGTGCCTCGGCAAGTTCCGGGTTCCGCCGGATCTGCCGGGCCGTGGGTGCGCCGGCCGCGGCCTTCCGGCCCAGCATCAGGTCCCGGCGCATGGCGGAGACGATGCTGAAAATGAGCACCCAGAGGAGCAGCAGGAAGCCGAACCGCAGCGCGGTGATGGTCAGGTCGCTCATGCGTGGCCACCCGGGCTGGCAGGAAGCAGGCGGAAAATGATCTTTGTCCGTCCCATCGTGATGGTGGAGCCGTCGGTGAGTTCCGTGCTTCCGGAGACTTTCTGGCCGTTGACGTAGCTGCCGTTGGTGGAGCCGAGGTCCACTGCGCTGGTAACGCCGTTCGCCGTATGGATCTCAAGGTGGCGCCGGGACACGCCAGTGTCCTCGATGTGGATGTCTGCGTCGGATGACCGGCCCAGGATGATGGAGGGGGCGTTCAACGAATAGCGCTGGCCATCGATGTCCAGCACGGGCTGGAGCCTGACAGGCTGCCTGCTGGGAGCTGCGGGGACGTTCGGCCTGGGCTGCGGGGCGGCCCCGCCCTGGGACTTCTCGGTGGTGGAGGCAATCTCAAAATCCCCGGCGCGAAGCCCAGCATCCCGGCGGAAGGAGATCCGCACCGGGCCCTGGAGGATGTAGCCCTGGCTGCGCACATGGTTGATCACCACATCGCAGAGTTCCTCGGCCAGGGGAGTGCCCCATTCCTGGGCCCGGCCGAAGTCGTCATCACTGAGTTGGACATCGAAGACGTTGGGTACCAGGGTGCGCCCGGCCGCTACTGTGAGGGCCTTGTGGTCCACCTCCCGGCGGAGCCGGCTGGCGATTTCCACAGGTTCAACCTGGGCTTTGGAACCGGTGGAGAAGACGCCGCGGACGGCCTTTTCAATGCCACGTTCAACCTTGTCCAGCAGACCCATGGTGCTTCTCCTTTCCCCCCGGCTCCGGGGCAGTAGTTTGTTGCTGACCAGCACCTGCAGGGCAGTCCACCGCTGCGCGGTTGACCCGCCGGCAGTGCCCGCTCCTACATCCGATACTACTTGCCACCTCTGTGAATGGCCTTAATCCGCAACGGCCGGCCGCCCGCAAAAGCCCGATTCCGGCAGTGGCGTGGGCCGCCGGCACGCCATCCTGCTGCTGCCAATGGTCCTGCCCGGCCCCCGCTTCCTTACGGTTTCTGCGCACTCTGCACACTGTCACAGAGGGCTGGTGGAGGCCGATTGGTAATTTCCCGCTCATGTCCGTTATGCTTGATCTCGCTGCTTTTACGAGGCACGGATGCAGAAAAACGGTCCGGCTGAGTGGAAGAAGTTGCGCGCGAGTGGCGGAACGGCAGACGCGCTGGCTTCAGGTGCCAGTGTCCGAAAGGGCGTGGGGGTTCAAATCCCCCCTCGCGCACGCAGATGAAGGAGCCCCGGTCTTAGGACCGGGGCTCCTTTGCGTTTCCGGCATCTGACAAATTGCACCGCGGGCCGGACGTCGCACCCACGCGTTCCCTGGTGGTTTGTCCGCTGGCGGGTGCTTTGGCGCCTCGCCGTGTGTACGACGGCGGGGCGTCGCCCGGCAGGATGGGCGGCGGTTTGACCGCCATGGGATGATAGAGGGGATGACTTCCCCCACTTCTCCTTCTGGAAATCCTGTTCGCGCGCCCCGGGAAGCCGCCGGTGCCCGCCCGCAGGTCGTGCCCACCGCCGAGGGCTGGGAGCAGGCCCGTACCGTCGAAGGCCGTCCGCTCCTCCAGTTCGCGTCCCCCCGGGTAAAGCAACCGCCGGTTCACCTGGCCGACATGACCCTGGCGGAGCGCGGTGAAAAGTTGAAGGAGCTTGGCCTCCCGGCTTTCCGTGCCAAGCAGCTCTCCACGCACTACTTCCAGCACTGGACCGTGGATCCGGAGCGCATGAGCGACCTGCCCAAGGCAGGCCGTGAGGAGCTGGTCTCCCAGATGTTCCCGCCGCTGCTCACCGAGGTGCGGCGAAACCGTACCGATAAAGGGGACACCATCAAGTTCCTCTGGCGGCTCTTCGACGGGGCCCTGGTGGAGTCCGTCCTGATGCGCTACCCGGGCCGCATCACCCTTTGTGTCTCATCGCAGGCCGGCTGCGGCATGAACTGTCCCTTCTGCGCCACCGGCCAGGCCGGATTGACCCGCAACATGTCCACAGCGGAGATCGTTGACCAAGTGGTGGCTGCGAACCGCGTCATCGCGGCAGGCGAGCTGGGCCCGAAGGAGCACGACGACGAGCGGGTCACCAACATCGTGTTCATGGGCATGGGGGAGCCGCTGGCCAACTACAAGCGCGTGATGGCCGCCCTGCACCGCTTCGTGGACCCCTCGCCTGAAGGCCTGGGAATGTCGGCCCGGAACATCACCGTTTCTACGGTCGGCCTTGTCCCTGCCATCCGCAAGCTCGCGGACGAGGACCTGCCGGTCACATTTGCGCTGTCCCTGCATGCCCCCGACGATGAGCTCCGGGATGAGCTGATTCCGGTCAACAACCGCTGGAAAGTGGATGAAGCGCTCGACGCCGCCTACGACTACTACCGAAAGACAGGCCGCCGGGTCAGCATCGAGTATGCCTTGATCAAGGACATGAATGACCACCCCTGGCGTGCAGACCTCCTGGGCAAGAAGCTGAACCAGCGCGGACGCGGCTGGGTGCACGTTAACCCCATCCCGCTCAACCCCACCCCGGGGTCCATCTGGACTGCGTCGGACAAGGAAGTGGAACAGGAGTTCATTGCGCGGCTCCGTGCCACCGGGGTGCCCTGCACCCTCCGTGACACCCGCGGCAAGGAAATCGACGGCGCCTGCGGCCAGCTCGCGGCGGCCGAGAGCTAGGCGACTACCGGCCCCGCAGCGCCCCCAGCCCGGAGATCAAGGCCTCCAGTCCCATCCTGAAGGCCGTGTCCGCCGGGCGGCCCAGCTCCTGCGCGTTGGCTTCAGCGCGCCCACCGGAAGGATCCGCGTCCCGGGCCGAACTCCGCACCGCTGCGGTGAAATAGGGCGTGGCGCCGGCCATTGAACCCGACTCGAAGATGTCCTCCGGCGCCGTGACATCGTACGCAGACCCGAAGATGAACGACTCCAGCGCCACGATCGCGGGAACGATGCGCTCCTGCGGGAAGCCGGCGTCGGAAAAGCCTTTGCTGACGGTCTCATACATGGCCAGCGTCTGGGGCGCGTTTGTGACCGGCAGGACTGCAATGACGGGGATCAGCGGAGTGTGCTCCGCGAAGACGTTCCGGTAGCTCCAGGCCCAGGTGCGGACCGCGTCCTCCCAATTTCCGGCCGCGAAGGCTGAAACGTCCACGAGCGACATCAGATGGTCTTCCACCAGAAGCAGGACGTCCTGCTTTGAGGCCACATGGTTGTAAAGGGCGGACGGCGCCACGTCGAGGACCTTGGCCAGGGCCGCCATGGTCAGCCCTTCATAGCCTTTGCGGCTGGCCAGTTCCAGCGCTGCCGCCGTGATTCCCGACTTGTCCAGCACCGCCGCCGACGGGCGTCCGGCCCGCCTTTTTTGCCCTGCCCCGTTGCTGGTGGGGCGTCCCCGTGCGGCTGATACTGCCGGCATTGCTGCCCTTTCGTTGACGTCCCCTGCATTATTCCACCCGGTACTTCCGCTCCTGCCAGGCACCGGTTATAGTTCTAATAAATGAATGACATTCATTTAGTGGTTCCTGTCACGAAGGGCCGCAGAGAGGACATCATGCTGAACCTGAACCGCGACGTCGTAGTCGTTGGAGCCGGGCCGTCCGGACTCACGGCCGCCCGCGAATTGAAGAAGGCCGGCCTCACCGTAGCCGTGCTCGAGGCCCGCGACCGCGTGGGTGGCCGCACCTGGACGGACACGGTGGACGGCGCCATGCTCGAAATCGGGGGCCAGTGGGTTTCCCCGGACCAGACCGCCCTCCTGGAGCTGCTGGAGGAACTGAACCTGGAGACCTACCCGCGCTACCGCGACGGGGAGTCCATCTACATTGGCACCGACGGCTCACCCATTCGCTACACGGGCGACACCTTTCCCGTGGACGCCCCGACCGCCGTCGAAATGGACCGTCTTGTGGCCCTCCTGGACGGTCTCGCCGCCGAGATCGGACCAACAGAGCCGTGGGCGCACCCCAAGGCCCGCGAGCTGGACACCATTTCCTTCCATCACTGGCTGCGGCAGAACTCAACCAACGAGGAAGCCTGCAAGAACATCGGCCTGTTCATCGCCGGCGGCATGCTCACAAAGCCGGCGCACTCCTTCTCCGCCCTTCAGGCAATCCTGATGGCCGCCTCCGCGGGCTCGTTCACCCACTTGACGGACGAGGATTTCATCCTGGACCGGCGCGTAGTGGGCGGGATGCAGCAGGTCTCCCTGCTGCAGGCGCAGGAGTTGGGTGGCGACGTCGTCCTCAACTCGCCGGTGCGCACCATCAACTGGGAGCCGGACGGCGACGGCGGCCACCGCACCACCGTCGAATCGGACCGAGCCACGGTCAACGCCCGCTTCGTGATCATGGCCGTGCCGCCCAACCTCTACTCGCGTGTCTCCTATAACCCGCCGCTGCCCCGCCGGCAGCACCAGATGCACCAGCACCAGTCCCTGGGCCTGGTCATCAAGGTGCACGCCGTCTACAGCACCCCGTTCTGGCGCGATAAGGGCTTGTCCGGGACAGGCTTCGGCGCCGACGCCCTGGTCCAGGAGGTCTACGACAACACCAACCACGGCGACCCGCGCGGCACTCTGGTGGGTTTCATCTCGGACGAGAAGGCCGACGCCATGTTCGAGCTGTCCGCCGAAGACCGCAAAAAAGCCATCCTGGAATCCATCGCCGGCTACCTCGGTGAGGAGGCGCTGACGCCGGAGGTCTACTACGAGTCCGACTGGGGCTCGGAGGAATGGACCCGCGGCGCGTACGCTGCCAGCTACGACCTGGGCGGCCTCCACCGCTACGGCAAGGACCAGCACGCACCGGTTGGTCCCATCTACTGGTCTTCCTCCGACCTTGCGGCCGAGGGGTACCAGCACGTGGACGGGGCAATCCGCATGGGCCGCATCACGGCCGCCCGGATCGCCGAGGTGGCAAAGATTCCGGTGACCGCCGGCTGGTAAATAAGCATGCTTACTAATAGGCTGGCGGCGGGGAGCGTCCCCGACTTCAGACGAACGAGGTGAGGCATGACTGACGCCCAGAGCATCAGCAAGGTTACGGAGATCATCAACGATTCCAGGATCGGGATGGTCACCACCATCAACGAAGAAGGCGCCCTCGTCAGCCGGCCCCTGGCCGTCCAGGAGGTAAAGGACGACGGCGACATGTGGTTCTTCACGGGCCTTGGCACCTCCCAGGTTGCGCATGTCCGGGCTGATTCGCGCGTCAACGTCTCCTTTGGCAAGAACACCGAGTGGGTGTCCGTGGCCGGGACCGCACAGGTAGTCACGGACCGGACCAAAATCCGCGAGCTGTGGAACCAGGCCGTTGAAGCCTGGTTCCCGGACGGCCCGGACACCCCCGAGGTGTGCCTGCTGCACATCGACTCGGACTCCGCTGAGTACTGGACCAGCCCGGGCGGCACAGCCGCCACCGTCCTGCAATGGGTCAAGTCCAAGGTCACCCATGACCGGATGAGTGTCGGCGAAAGCGGCACCGTGGAACTGTAGTACGGACGGTGGGCGGGGCGGCTAAGGCTGCTCCGCCCCTTTCAATGCCTGCAGGACCGCCGGAAACAGCACCCCGCTCCGTCCCCACACCGGATCCAGGATTTCCACATACCAGGAATCCGCGAGCAGCAGGGCGAGGGCATCGTTGGTCTCCTCCGCCCAGTCCCGGATCTGTGCCTCCTCCACGGGACTCTCGCTGGAGCCAAGCACGGTAGTGATTTCAGCTCCTGCCAGCGTCACGGGGATGGCGGCGCTGCTGGCTTCGCCCGGCGCATGGCCAACGGAAACCAGCTCGGTGCGGGTGGACAGCGCCAGCAACTGGCCAGCAACCCCTGCACTGCAGAAACCGGTGACGTATTCACGCTGCGCCGCCCCCTCGGCGAGGATTCCCGGCTGCGATTCCTTGGTGAACAGTCCGTTGCGGTTCAGCCCGGCCAGCGCCGGGGCGATCGGCCTGGTCTCGTCGTCGAACGCGGCGGCCAAATGCCCCGGCTGATAGGAACTGCCGCCCTCCAGCCAGCGGGCGGTCAATTCACCGGCAGCCTCCAGGGTGGTGGCCTGCCGCCAGACCCCGCGGTCCTCCAGCAGCCGGCCGTACTCGTCATGGACCGGCAATTCCTCAGGCTTCATCCTGGGATGCTACCGCCGGCCTGCGGGGCGGCCGCAACCCGGCCGACACGGCACTTAACCTCAGGCACCCTGCTCCAAAGGCAGCGCGGACGGAATTCCCGCCGCCCGTTCGGCTGCCGCCAGGGACGCGGCCAGGCTTCCGACGGCCTCCGGGTAGCCCTGGTGTGCCGCCTCCCGCAGCCGGTCCGCCGTCCGCATGGCCTTGATCAGCGCAGACGTTTCAGGCAGCCGGACGTCGGTCAGCGCCGGATAATCGATGCTGTAGGCGGGATCAAGTTCGTAACGCCGCCACCGGACCATGAGTTCATCATGCTGCGCCCTGGCAGCCTGGTGGACTGAACGCTGCTGCCGCTGTTCACGCCGGGCGGCACGCCGGGCAAGGAACCTGGGGGTTGTTCGGTGGGCGGCAATTCCCGCAGCAGTGCCGGCCCCCGCCAGGACCAGTCCGGCCCACGGCGATACCAGTGCTGGGATCAACAAAGCGGGGATGGCCACGCAGGCGCCCAGGAAAAGGTCCCAGAACACCTGGTCCGGAGCTTCATCCGGTGAACTGCCCGCGGGAGCCAGCATCCGGCGTCGGACAACGAACACCGTGCCGGCCACGCTTGCCACCAACACCGGGCCGCACAGGAGCACCACCCAAGCGCCGTGGAACAGGGACTCAGCCATTGCCATCGCACACCTCCGGGCGCCATAGCCCCGGCCGGAAAGCCCGGGCTGGTCCTTTCCATTGGACCCCCTTCCAACAGGGGGGTCAATGCCCGGGTGCGCCGGAATAAAAGCACGCAGCCCGGGCATTTTGCTTTATATGGGCCTTCCACCCACAGGTCCATGGTCCTGTCCGGAAAGGAGGACGGTCATGGTAAAGATCGCAGTAGTGGCGGGCAGCACCCGACCCGGGCGGCACAGCAGGCAGGTGGCGGACTGGGTACTCAGGCGCGCGAGGGAACGCGGCGGTGCCACCTTTGACCTGCTCGACGTGGCGGATTTCAATCTTCCCCTCCTGGACGAGCCAATGCCGCCGTCCCGGGGCAACTACCAGCACGAACACACAAAACGGTGGGCCGCGGCCGTCAACGGGTTTGATGGGTACCTCTTTGTCACTGCCGAATACAACCACTCTGTGCCCGGCGCCCTGAAGAACGCGCTGGACTTCCTGTACGCGGAATGGAACAACAAGGCTGCCGGCTTTGTGAGCTACGGGAGCGCCGGCGGCATCCGGGCCGTGGAACACCTCAGGCTTATTGCGGCCGAACTCCAGATGGCCGACGTCCGGGCCCAGGTATCCCTGCCGTTCGCCACGGAGTTCCAGGGTTACGCAGCCTTCACCCCCTCCGAGACCGCGGAGCAGGCTTTGCAGGCATTGTTCGACCAGCTGATTTCGTGGTCGGCAGCCCTGCAGGCCGTCAGGGGCTGACGGGTACCGTGGAAGCATGCGAATCAAAATGTGCAGCATCCACGTCAAGGACCCCGCGGCCGCCCATGCCTTTTACACCGGGACCCTGGGTTTCGACACGCTCATGGCGATGCCTGAACACAACCTGTACATCATCAAGGATCCGGGAGCGGACGACAGTTCAGTTGGGCTGCTCCTGGAGCCCAGCGACAACCCGATCGGCGCGGACTATATGAACGCCGTGCGCGAGGCCGGGCTGCCCGCCATCGTTTTTGGGGTTCCGGACGTGCAGGCGGAGTATGACCGGCTTGTGGCTGCCGGCGTCAGCTTCAAGATCCCGCCCACCTCGGATCCGTTCGGTACCAGCGCCGTGTTTGACGACGGCTGCGGCAATTACGTGCAGATCCACCAGGACTAACGGTCCGCGATGCAACAGAAGCGTTGTTCGCGCATCCGGACCTTCAAGGCCCTGAGGGGCGGACAAGCTTCTGCAATGCGGCTGCGGGCTATCAGGCCTGGGCGCGGTCCTTCTTGGCCTGCTTCTTTGCGGCTTCCTCCTTGACCCGCTGGGCTTCGGCGCGGACGGCCGCGTGCGTGGCCCGCTCGGTGACCAGCCACTGTGGGGGAGCCTGGAGCAGCGCGGTGATCTCCGCCGTCGTCAACGCTTCCTCAACCCCGCCGCGGGCAAGGCCGCTGATGGAAACATTCAGCTTCTGGGCGACAACCGGGCGGGGGTGGGGGCCGTTGCGGCGCAGTTCCGCCAGCCATTCCGGCGGGTTGGCCTGGAGCTCGGCGAATTCCTCGCGGGTAATGGTTGAATCCTGGAACTCCTGCGGAGCTGCCGGCAGGTAGATGCCAAGTTTCTTGGCTACGGTGGCCGGCTTCATGGACTGGGAGTTTGCAGAGGTCATGCTTCAAGGGTATCCGGGCGGCGGGTACTGTGAAGACGTGCCCGCTGACGATTCCCCCACGACTGATGCCCAAGCCGCGCCTGAGGAGGCTGCGCCGCGGGTGCTCCGCATTACCTATGTGCCAGGGGTAACGCCGGGCAAGTGGATCCGCCGGTGGGAGGAACGGATGCCCAATATTCCCCTCCAGGCATTTATGGTCGACGACGGCGCCCAACTTGGCGGCCTCCGCGACGGCAGCGCCGACATGGGATTTGTCCGCCTTCCCGTGGAGCGGGAGGGTCTCAGCCTCATACCCCTTTATGAGGAGCAACCGGTGGTGGTGGCTCCGAAGGGCCACGAGATCTCGGTGTTCGAGGAAGTGGCCCTTGCCGACCTTGACCAGGAATCCTTCCTTGACGTCGCGGCCCTGGGCGGCCCGGAGGCTTCTCTGCAGGTGGTTGCTGCGGGCGCCGGGCTGGTGATCCTTCCCATGTCCGTGGCCCGCCACTTCAATGTCAAGGACACCGTGGTACGCAGGCTGACAGGCGCGGGCGGCACCGGGATTGCGCTGGCGTGGCCCACGGACGCCACCGACGAGGTGCTCGAGGAGTTCATCGGCATCGTTCGCGGGCGCACCGCGCAGAGCTCGCGCCAGCCCTCCGCCCAGCCGGCAACGGTGAAGAAGGAGCCCAAGCCCGACCGCAGGGGGACCGGCACCAAAAAAGGCCCCAAGGTGGCGCAGCGGTACGCGCCCAACCCGGACAAGGGCCGCGGACGGGGTTCACGGAAAAAGGGGAAACGCTAGCCCCGTCTTCGGGCAGCAGTGAAGCCGGCCCGCAGGGTGCGGAACCGGCTTCGCTGGTGTTACTGGCTAGCCACGCAGGCTAGGTGTTTTGGATGTTGTCTTTGGCGTCTGTGGCGTGGTCTTTGACGTCGGTGGCGGCTTGTTGGCCTTCGGTTTTGACGTTTTGGGTGGCGTCGGTGGCGGTTGCTTTGACGTTTTCCATGGCGTCCTGGGCGGGTTCCTTGAGGTCCTGGGCGACGGTTTTGGCGGCGTCGGTGACCTGGGTTGCCAGGGGTTGGGCTGCGGTTTTGAGTTGGTCCGCGGCTTCGCGTTCTTTCTCGCTGGCCGGGATCAGGGAGGAGATCAGCATGCCGGCGCCGAAGGCGATGAGTCCGGC